>CAZTWE010000017.1:0-37195 GCA_964617165.1 uncultured Ruminococcus sp. | reverse complement strand
GGAGGTTTTATGAGTGCTACGGCAACTCTCCGCCATGAAAACAGAACGTCAACAGCATCCCCAAAACTCGAAGCTATCATACGAGAAATTAAAAACAGCATAGCGGATCTTTCAACAATACACCCTACATACACTGAGGATATGCGCATGGGAGCGGAGGCTATCAGTGATCCGGGCTATTTCGCGGATTTCGTAGCTTCCTCAGCCATAATTGATTACTCTAATAAGCAGGCTGTCCTTGAAGCTATCTCACCTAAACACAGACTTGAAAAACTCCTTATATCTATTGAAGAAGAACGCATGCTTCTTGAATGCGAGCATGATATTCAGGTTCAGGTGCGCGAGAAGATCGACAGAAATCAAAAAGATTATTTCCTACGCGAGCAGGTTAAGGCTATTCAGGCTGAGCTTGGTGAGGATGATGACGATGAAATACACGAATACGAGGAGCGAATCATGGCAAAAAAGCTTCCCGATGAGATTCGCGAGAAGCTTCTTAAGGAATTGAACAAGCTTTCAAAAACTCCGTTCGGAGCAGCTGAAAGTACGGTTATCCGTTCCTATCTCGATACGTGCCTGGAATTTCCTTTCGGTGTAAGAAGCCAGGATACGGTCTCTGTCGAAGAAGCCAGAGTCATTCTCGATGCCGATCATGACGGGCTTGAGAAGGTTAAAGAACGCATTTTGGAATTCGTTGCCGTTAAACAGTTTTCAGCAGACGTAAAAAATCAGATAATATGTCTTGTCGGCCCTCCCGGTGTTGGAAAAACATCTATCGCATCCTCTGTAGCAAAGTCACTTGGCAGAAAATACGCAAGAGTTTCGCTCGGCGGTATGCATGACGAAGCCGAAATTCGCGGCCACAGAAAGACCTACGTCGGTGCAATGCCTGGCAGAATTGTCAGCGCAATAATCAATTCAAAAGTTGAAAATCCCGTTATAGTTCTTGACGAGATCGACAAGCTTGCCAATGATTTCAGAGGCGATCCTACTTCTGCGTTGCTCGAAGTGCTTGATCCGGAGCAGAATAAATTCTTCCGCGATAATTTCATAGAGCTGCCGATAGATCTTTCCGACTGCCTGTTTATTGCTACCGCTAACAGCTACGACAGAATCCCCTCCCCGCTTTTAGACAGAATGGAGATCATCGAGCTGTCAACTTATACCGATTCCGAAAAGCTTTCGATTGCAAAAAATCATTTGGTCCCGAAGCAACTGAAGCGCAACGGTATGACAAAAAAAGTGTTCAGAATTACTGATGCAGCCCTCATGAAGCTGATAAAGGAATACACGCGTGAGGCAGGTGTAAGAAATCTCGAACGCGAGATAGCATCCCTCATACGCAAGGTGGCAAAGAAGATCGCAGAGAGTAACGTAAAATCCGTTACGGTCAACGAGAAAAATCTCTGCGCATTTCTCGGCAAAGCAAAGGTCGTTCCCGAACGTCTTGAAGCAACCGACCCTATCGGAGTTGTAAACGGGCTTGCCTATACTCAAACGGGCGGAGACCTGCTTAAGGTGGAGGTTGCCGTTATGGAGGGATCGGGAAAAATAGAGCTTACGGGCTCGCTCGGTGACGTTATGAAGGAATCGGCAAAAATAGCCCACTCCTACGTAAGATGTGTCAGTGACAAATTCAACATACCGTCTACGTTCTACAAGGACCGTGACGTTCACATTCATTTCCCCGAGGGAGCTATTCCTAAAGACGGACCTTCGGCGGGTGTAACCATGGTTACCGCAATAATCAGTGCTCTTGCCAATATTCCCGTTAAAAGAACCGTTGCCATGACCGGCGAGGTCACTCTGCGCGGAAAGGTCTTGCCTATAGGCGGTCTTAAAGAAAAAACTCTCGCAGCGTACAGATCCGGAATAAGCACGGTATTGATCCCAAGCGATAATCTCAAGGATCTTGACGATATTGATGCAGAAGCAAGAGAGCATCTTACGTTTATCCCCTGTGCATCCGTTGATGATGTTCTTGTAAATGCACTTATAAAAATTTAACAGGTGTGAAAAATATATATGAAATTCAACGTCAATAATTCCAATATCGCATTAACCGTGGGCAATTCAAAGCAATTTCCGAGAGATCCGAAACCGCAAATAGCCCTTTCGGGAAGATCAAACGTTGGAAAAAGCTCTTTGATTAACACTATGCTCGGCAGAAAATCACTTGCCAGAGTATCCTCTGCCCCCGGAAAAACAATAACCATAAATTACTACAGTGTTGACGGTAAATTTTATCTTGTCGATCTACCGGGCTACGGTTACGCAAAACGCTCAATCGATTCAAAGAGATCATGGAGCAGCCTGACAAACGATTATTTCGTGAAAAATCCATCAGCTGATGCGATCAAGATGGTTTTGCAGCTTATTGATATCAGGACAGGCCCCAGCGATGACGATATCATGATGATCAAGTTCATGATAGAGTGCAATATCCCGTTTACCGTGGTTGCAACCAAAACCGATAAGCTTTCGCGCTCGCAGCTTGATGTCGCACTTCTTGAACTTGAAGAAAATTACTTCAAGGGAACAGATATAGAGATAATCCCCTTCTCTTCGGTCACACGGGTCGGCAAAGATACACTGTGGTCAAAAATCTACGAAATATTAAAGTAAAAGTTGAGTGATATGAATACGATCGTTTATTATGTTCTTTCCGCATTTGCGGTGCTCATAACCCTGACAGTGCATGAATACTGCCACGGATATGCAGCGTACAAGCTCGGCGATCCAACCGCAAAAAATCTCGGTAGGCTAACGCTGAACCCTATAAAACATATCGACCCCTTCGGTGCTCTTTGCATGCTTTTATTCCACTTCGGTTGGGCAAAGCCTGTTCCCATCAATTCAAGATACCTCAAAAATCCAAAACGTGACTTCGCTTTTATAGCGCTTGCGGGTCCTCTGTCAAACCTTATAATGTCCTTCGTCTCGGCGTTTATATATCTTGCTTTTTATGCAGCTGTAAAAAACGTTGAATTCACGAATGAATTTTTATTTGCCATTGTTGATAATACACTTGATTTCTTTTGGATATTTCACCTTATAAATCTGGGAATAGCTATCTTTAATCTGATTCCCATTCCGCCGCTTGACGGTTCACGTATACTGAGCGTTATCCTGCCGTCAAGAATATATTTCGGAATTATGAGATATGAGCGAACGATATATTATATTCTTCTTGGCTGGCTTTTCTTGGGAGATTACGTTTCATCATTTTTGCTCTCACTACCGCTCGTCTCATCAAATCCTATACTTTCGGCTATTGCAAGCTTTATTTCGCTCTCGGACATGCTTGGGCTTGCTATAAATGCACTTTCTTCCGCAATCATACGGTTGCTGCAACTAATACCGTTTCTTAAATTCTAGGAGATATAAAAATGGCAGAACAGCTGACATACAGGTTGGATCAGTTTGAAGGTCCGCTTGATCTTTTGCTTACGCTTATCGGTAAAAACAAGGTAAGCATCACCGATATACCTATAGCTATCATTTGCGATCAGTATATGGAATACATTGAAGAGGCGCAAAGAATGGATCTGGATATCGCCAGCGAATTCATAGTTATGGCAAGCGAACTTATGCTGATAAAAAGTAAAATGATTCTGCCCCATGAGGAGGGCACGGAAAACGATCCTAGGCGCGAGATCGCAAATGCACTGCTACTATATCAGCAGGCAAAGCTCGCTGCAACCAAATTGCGCCCTCTTTACGATGAATACTCCACAAGAGTTGTAAAGGGCACGGATGAGGTTCCTCCGGAAAAAGGCTTACCCATGAATCTCGATCCCGCCCTGATGCTTAAAGCACTGAATTCAATTTTGCGCAGGCTGAGGATATCGGAAGCCGAAAGAAAGCCTGCCGAGCTTGTAAATCCTTTGATAAAACGGCACGTAGTATCCGTTGAAGAAAAGATCAAAGAGATCTGTGCCCTGCTTGAGGACAGAGATGAAGCATCTCTCTTCTTCCTGCTCAAGGATGCCGATTCCAGAGCAGAGCTTGTTGCACGATTCATGGGCGTGCTTGAACTCATAAAAATCAACAGAATACTTATAACAACGGTTCATTTCGTAGAGGACGTTGCCGAATATGACGCTGAGGGATTGGATATAAAATTCAGACTTAATCCCGATTATATTCCGACTGAGGGAGCGGAAAGCGAATTTGATGCACTCCCCGAGGACACCACAGAAAAGGACGAGGATAATAATGAGTGAAACAACAAACGATATAAAGAACGAGACCGAAGCCTCAGAGCCTCAAAGAATAGTAATATTTGAAGAGGGGCTTGAAGCAATTCTGTTTGCCGCAGGTCACCCTGTTTCCTACGCCACACTCGCGAGAGTGTTTGATATGACGCCGAGCAAACTGAAAGACAAAATATTTGAGTATGCTATAAAATACAACGATCCAAAAGCTTTTCCGCGAGGTGTCATGCTCCTTACTTATGCGGATTCATGCCAGCTTTGCACAAAAGAAAACTACCTTCACGAAATACGGGATGCTCTTGGCATCAGAAAGAGCGGAACGCTCTCGACTGCCGCTATGGAGACACTTGCCGTTGTTGCTTACAATCAGCCTGTAACGCGTGTTTTCGTTGATACTATACGAAAAGTTGATTCATCCTACGCCATGAACAGTCTCATCGACAGAGGACTCATAGAATGTGTTGGCAGGCTTGACGTTCCGGGCAGACCTATGCAGTACGGAACCACCGCCGATTTCCTTAGATGCTTTGGCTTGAATTCAATCGAAGATCTCCCTGCTGCATCAGAGGATCTTATCGGTATATTTGAAAAAACGCGTATGAAAACAGATGCCGAGACAAATGCCGATGAGGACCAACTTACCATCAACGATATAGATACCGATGATACCCCCGATACCGCTGTTGATACGACTCCCGATACTGTGACCGATGCGCTGGCAGATGCCAGAGATATCATCAACGGAGCATCGGATGGGGATACGGATTCAGAACCCTCTGCCGAGGACGATATAGTTGACGTAGACTAAAATATAACAGATCGGAGGCTCCGTTAAATCTAACGGTCAAATCAGATATGCCCGAAGCTTTGATTTTTCTATCGGCTTCTCTGTTTGTCTTTTTGATTTTGACGGAAATACTTACGATCAATATAATCCGTGCCGATACTACGGTTGTCGAGGTCAATTTTATGATTTCGGCAATAAGATTTACAAAAAAAGAAAAAGCATCGAATAAAAGAAAACAAAAAAGGAGAGTTCCGATACCTCCCATAGGGATCATAGCCGCTTACCTTTCGCGCCTTGCATCGAAGAGCGATATTCATATACGCAGTCTTGTGCTTTCGGGCTCGGCACCTACCCCCTCGGCTGAAGCTTTGAGGAGCGGTATATACAATTCTGCCATATCGGTGATCCTTGGCATTATAGAAGAAAATGCAAAAAAATTTACCGCTGAGCATATAAGCATCTCCGTATCCGAGCATAATAAATTACAGGTCGATACAAAAATCACAATTTCACTGCTTGATCTGATAATCTGTACCGTACCCTTTATAAAAGACGTTCTCGTCTTAAAACTCAGATACACGAAAGGTAAATGGAAGCATGGCAGAAAACAAAATGAGCGATATGATAAGAGCATCACTTGACGGTATCAAGGATTTCACTGACGTGGATACCGTTTTCGGAAAAGCAATAACCACTCCGAACGGTGTAACGGTCATTCCGGTATCAAAAATATCTGTCGGTTTTGCTACAGGCGGTCTCGATTATCAGTCAAAAAGACCAATAGCTCCGACGAATTTCGGTGGAGGAAGCGGAACAGGAGTTTCTATAACTCCCGTAGCGTTCCTCACTGTCGGTGCAAATGCCGAGGTAAATCTGATACAGATCGGCATGGGTCAAACATCTGCGCTTGACCGAGCATGTGATCTTATTGAAAATTCTCCGGCAATTATAGAAAAGATAAAGAATACCTTTTCAGGATAAAAATTCTCCTTGAAAAAACGAATATACAATACTCACTTACGGAAAATAAGAAAAAAGGAGTATTGTTATGAAAAATCCCAGGGAGCGAATAATAATTGCTATTTTCTTACTTATAACATTTTTCACTGCATATTCGATAATAATTTTTTCCTCAAAAGATCCTTCCACCAGTGCGAGGGCAGCGGTACTGTACGAACCCACAACTGAGAGTTTTTTATATTCCAAAAACGCTGACGAACGGCTTGCTATGGCAAGCACTACAAAAATCATGACAGCTCTTGTAGCTATCGAAAATTCAGAGCTTGACAAAGAAATAGAAGTAGCAGATGAGGCAATAGGAATAGAGGGGTCATCACTGTACCTGAAGTGCGGTGAAGTGCTTACAATGAGAGAGCTTATCATAGGGCTCATGCTAAGAAGTGCCAATGATGCCGCAGTTGCTATCGCTCATGCGGTTTCGGGCAGTGTTGAGAACTTTGCGGATCTTATGAATCAAAAGGCGTGCGAGCTCGGCTTGAGTAATACTCATTTTACCAATCCTCATGGGCTTGATGATCCCGAGCATTACACAACAGCGAAAGAGCTTGCACTGATATCGGCAAAAGCCCTTGAAAACGAAACGTTCCGTGAAATAACTTCATCACGAAAAGAAACGATAAAGAACAGTGTCGGTGAAGCACGGTTGGTTGTAAATCACAATAAGCTGTTATCAATGTATGATGGAGCTATCGGAGTAAAAACAGGCTTCACGAAGCGTTGCGGAAGATGCCTGGTCGGTGCAGCCGAACGTGACGGACTCAGATTTATAACAGTTACGATAAACGCTCCCGATGATTGGAATGATCATATTTCAATGTTTAATTACGGATATTCTCTTCTGGAAATACGTCATATAGCCGATGTCGGAGAATACTGCTACAAGCTTCCCGTTGTTGGCGGTGAAAATTCGTATATAAGCGTTTCGAACAAGGACTCATTTTATAAAATACTCAAAAAAAGTGACAAAAGCGTTATACCGTACGTTGAACTGTCAAGATACGTAAGTGCCCCGATAAAAAAGGGGGACGTACTCGGTGTAGTCATCTTCAAGCTTGACGGTGCCGTTATCGGTGAAATCGAGCTTGTGGCGGATGAAAATTCACAGCTGAAAAAGAATAAGGGATTATTCACTATTGCCTAAAAAAGGACTTTATTATGGAAAAGATACGACTTCAAAAATTCATAGCAGATGCAGGACTCATGTCAAGAAGAGCTGCTGAAGAGGAAATTAAAAACGGAAATATATCCGTCAACGGGCACGTTGCAGCGCCCGGCACAAAAGTAGATCCCTCATCAGACGTCGTTACTCACAAAGGAAAGCGCATTGCGTTCCGTAAAAGAGAGTATACTTACATCATGATGAACAAGCCGCGCGGATATCTCTCCAGCACATCTGATGACAGAGGCAGAAAATGCGTAACAGATCTCACAGAAGAAATTTCGGCAAGGGTATACCCCGTAGGCAGGCTCGACCTGATTTCCGAGGGGATGCTCCTACTAACTGACGACGGTGAGTTGAAAAACCGACTGACTCACCCCGCCTATTCCCTCCCCAAGGTCTACCGTGTAAAGGTAGGCGGCGCAGTAACCGATGAGCAGCTTGATATACTTACCTCGCCCCTCGTCATTGACGGTTATGAGATAAAGCCTGTCGATGTAAAAGTTTCCGGAATTGATGATAGCGGAACCGTCCTTAAAATGACTCTTGTCGAGGGACGAAACAGGCAGATAAGAAAAATGTGCGAAGCAGCAGGCTTGACGGTAAGGCGGCTGTCAAGGATTTCCATAGGAAATCTCAAGCTTGAGGGGCTTCCTGTGGGAAAATGGCGCTACCTTACTGATGAAGAGGTTGAACATTTAAAGAAAGCAACAAGGAAAAAACAAAATGTTTAAGATAAGTCCTGTCCAAGATATAAATACCGCTGAAATATACGCAAAGCATTGCGGCATTCAACTGAAAGACGGATGCTTTTTATACGCAATGACGGATATCGAAAGCTCCGAAATAATGGGAGTTTGCCAATTTGAGATATACGGTGATTACGGATACATATACGATCTTCGTCCAAGGATTATGCTCGATGATTTTGAAGCAATGTTCATCCTTGGCAGACAGACCATGAATTTTATAAATCTTTGCGGAGCGAACGAATGCAGAGTGACATGCGATGCAGCGGATGAAAAGCTGATTTCGGCAATTGGATTTAAAAAACTTAATGAATATTACACATGTAATATGAGTGGAATGTTTGACGGAAGCCATTGCTCCGGTCATAAAAAATAAGAAGAGGCTAGCTAAAGTTTTTGCAGGTTTTGCAACTTCAGCTAGTCTCTTATTTTATGTTTGCGCGATAATCGGTAACTAATTATTTCGTAAGCTTTTTAATCATATCGTTAAACAGCTCATCACGGTTGATGTAATAAACGTATGCTATATTTTGCCTGCTATTATCAAACGAATACGTAAAATCGTATTCACAGATAGGTGCGGGCGTGAGTTTATACTTCATGAACAAATTTTTACCGTCTGTAGCTCCGGTGATCCAAGCCACCGCAGTTACGTCCCATATTACACGGGACCACGCGTTTCCTGACTTAACGTACGTAGAAACCTCCTCTTCGGAATGAGTGGTAAGATACGTACACAGATCGTTTTTACCGTAGAGTCTTGCCCTCATATCATCTCCCGAAACACGGAAAGCGCTTACAACTCCCATGCAAGGAAGAAGAACTACAGGTGCTCCGGAATTAAATATAACTCTTGCTCCGGCAACATCCTGATACATGTTGAATTCCTTTGTGTTAGGCCATTCGTAAGAATGACCGCCGAGCCAAACAAGCACGATTCTTTCAGCAATCTCAGGCTTGATAAGCAAAGCCGATGCAACATTGGATATCGCACCGATAGCAACGACGTAAAGCGGATTTTCGGCAGTATAATTCATCGCCAGAGCGGCAAGATGATTTGCCGCATCCGATATAACGGGAGTTTTCTCATCGGCAAGATAATTTTCCGAACCGCGGAAAACTACCTTTTTTAAATCCTCTTCCCCCATAAGAGAGAGAATGTTGAAAATCTCATTGTAGCTCTTTTCCATACCGTCAGCAGCAGACGTTGAATGTTGATTGAAGAAAGGTGCCGCGTAAATAGCCTTAAGATTTATCTTATCGTTCGATCTGATCATATACGCAAGAGCGAACTGATCGTCGATCTCGTTATAGGTATCCGTATCAATAACGGCATCTACAGCTCCGGATGGTGGTGTAAGTGCCTTACAGAGCATTTCATTATTCATTGTATCACCTCGTGAATATTATATTGGCTGGACGTTTGTCAAATATTTCGGATTAGCTATAGATTTTGCCATTTCACGGTATTTTTCATTACCTGTAAGTTCAAACACCGTCAACAAGATTTCGGACATTTCTCCACCGAAATCTCCTGCATGCATCTGCTGATATGGGAACGCGCTTTGATCAGTCACGTAAGGATAGAGAAATTCAGCGGCCTTGGCAATAAGTATATCTTCGGCCTTCTCATCAACCTCTATGTATTCCTTATATCCGAGGCGAACCGAATATTTTGCCAAAATCGTAAGTGCCAAAAGATTCATAGTAGAGTAACTCATAGCCTGAGTTCTTGCAAGCTCATGCGGTTGCTTACCGTCGGGCATAATATGTGTCTTATGGCGTCTGCGATAAGCATTCATAGCGACTCTCTTTGCAAGCTCAGGGCGCTTTGTAAATAGTGCCGCGGAAAGTATCTGAACGTCATACCATGCACCGTGATTATTGAAATAATTGTCCTCAAAAATTCCCTTTTCCGAAGTTATCATCCAATTTATAAAGTCAACGTACCATTGCTTCATCCCCGCATACGCCTCATCACTCATGACTCCGAGCGCATACAGTATTTCGGTTGCATCAAATACCTTGTAGGACATTCTGAAATCGATCAGGCCTATACCGCGTCCCTCACAAATTCCGGGAATTGCCTGTGCATACTCGGCATGCGGATTCATAGCGGTATCTTCATTGAGATGCCACACACTGAGGAATTCGAGCGAACGTTTTGCCCAATCCTCATTATCAAACAAATACGCAGCATGAGCCAGCTCGTAAGCCGCAGATGCCATTGACTGATACGTATTACGGTCCTTTGCATCGGGGTTAAATTCACCGTCACGGCGAATATAAGGCAATCCGTCAGGCTTATCAGGATCCGGCCACCAATACGTTCCCATAGTCATGTAATCGTGCGGATTTCCGGATTCGGGAACAAGATTTTTATAAACGACAGAATAGCACGCTGTATCCATCCATTTGTTAGCGCGCTTGATAAGTAATTCCGCTTCTTCGGGATATTTACTTAAATTGGACTTTACGTTAGCCAGCTTTGCACCATCGTAAAAAACGGTTTTTGGAATATTTTGATAATTCATATTTTGCCTCCTTGGATGAACCAAATTCGTTATGAATTCATTATAGCAACTAAAAACACAAAAGTCAAGTGAAAAATCAATCAACACAACGCTCGTTTAACTTAAATCTGTACTCTCTGTAAAATTCCTCGTATCTCCCCTCGTCAAGAGCATCCCTTATCTTCTGCATAAGATCATTGTAGAAATACAAATTATGCAAAACGGCAAGCCTCATGCCAAGCGCTTCCTTTGCCTTGAAAAGATGGCGTATATACGATCTCGAATAGTGCTTGCATGCATGACATCCACAGCTTTTTGATATCGGACGCGCATCGGCAAAGTATTGCTCGTTGTTGATGTTTATTTTCCCTTCCCACGTAAAAAGATTTCCATGCCTTGCATTTCGGCTTGGCATAACGCAGTCAAAGAAATCAACGCCTCTGTAAACAGCCTCAACGATATTTTGAGGTGTACCGACACCCATAAGATATCTCGGCTTGTCGGTGGGCATATACGGCTCTACGGTTTCGATTATCTCATACATTGTATCCGCATCCTCGCCTACCGCGAGTCCGCCTATCGCATAACCGTCACAATCAATTTCGGAAATCGCCTGCATATTTCTTATGCGCAGATCCTTATACGTACCGCCTTGATTTATACCGAACAGCATCTGATTAGGATTAACCGTTCCCTCCTCAGCGTTCAACCTGTCAAGCTCGGCACGGCATCTTTTAAGCCAGCGCACGGTTCTTTCCTCCGATGCCTTAACGTATGGATACGGTGCAGGATTTTCAACGCATTCATCAAATGCCATTGCTATAGTTGACCCCAAGTGCGATTGTATTCGCATGGATTCCTCGGGACCCATAAAAATGCGTTTTCCGTCCACGTGAGAATTAAACTGAACGCCTTGCTCGGTTATCTTACGAAGCTTAGCTAACGAAAACACCTGAAATCCACCCGAATCCGTGAGTATCGGTCTGTCCCAGTTAAAGAATTTATGAAGTCCACCCATCCTATAGATGAGATCATCCGTGGGTCTGACGTGCAAATGGTACGTATTCGAAAGCTCCACCTGACAATTTACCTCTTTGAGATCCATTGTGGATATTCCGCCCTTTATAGCCGCAGAGGTTCCTACGTTCATGAAAACAGGGGTCTCAATAGTGCCATGTACGGTTTCAAATCTGCCTCGGCGTGCTTTTCCCTCTGTTTTTAACAGTGTAAATTTTCCCATTGATTTCTCCTATTTTATTCTGTCAAATTGCCTGTCAAGCTCACTCTTTTTAAGCTTATACGCAACAGGTCTGCCATGTGGGCATACGGTAATATCGGGTAGCTGTAACAGCTTGTCTATAAGCCAATCCGTAACCGACCTATCGTAAAGTCTACCGCCTTTTATCGCAGCCTTGCATGCAATCTGATACAATGCACGCTCACGCCTTATCTGATCACTGTTCTCCGGAGTTCCTCCACCGTCAGTCATCTCACCGAGCATTTGTACAAGTAAGCCCTCGGCATCCGATGGCGAAAGTGCTTCCGGGATAGCTGTTATATTTACGGATCTGTCATTTATCTCAAAATCAAATCCAACAGCAACAAGATCGGCTTTGAAGTTTTCGGCAAGACTGAGCTCATCCGCTGTCAAAATCACAGTTACCGGCAAAAGCAAGCTCTGTGATGACACTCTACCATCATTAGTTCTGCCGCGTTTTAAATCCTCAAAAATAATTCTTTCGTGCGCTGCGTGCTTATCTATGATCAAAAGCTCATTTTCGTGCTCTATTATCAGATAGCAATCAAAGGCCTCACCCACGTATTTATATACAGGCTTATCATCGGCATCTTTTTTTGCTTTTTCGAAATAGTCTGCATTTGAGGTGGGTGGTGTAGAGCTGCTCTTTTTGTATCTGTCAAGAAGGTCCACAGATTCAGCAGGCGTCATAACCGACGAGGCATAAGTCCCCATATCTCTGACTGAACTGCTTACTGTTACGGGCCTGTCAAGCGCGGTGTTGAAAGCCGTACCGCTGCTCTTATGAGCTGAGTTCCCAATACTGTGTGAGGGTGAACCTTGGGATGCAGCGTATGATCCTCTGCCAATTTTGTGATCCTCGGATACACCGCTCGGTGTCGCATGAGAAATCGTTATCTGCTCTCCTTTTGTATTCTCTCCAACGGGAACGAATGCTCCTAACGGATTATAGTCATTCTTCTTTGCTCCGAGAGTCATCTCAGGGCGATATTCACTTTCCTCAAGTGCCTTTTTTACGGTGTAATAAACAGCCTCAAAAACCCTACGCTCATCCGAAAACTTAACTTCAAGCTTTGCGGGATGCACGTTTACGTCCACAATGCCGGGATTCATTTCGATAAACAGAATGCAACACGGAAAATGCTCGGTAGCAATATAAGAGGTGTAAGCCTTCTCCAGTGCCGCCTGAGCCGTAAGGCTTTTTACGTATCGGCCGTTTACAAATATGTTCTCAAGATTTCTGTTTTTTCTTACGTTATCGCTTCTGCTGATAAAGCCCGAAACCTTAATTCCGTCTGCCACGCCTTCAGCTTTTATAAGTTTTCCCGAAAATTCTCTGCCGAATACCGCACGCACTGTGTTCAAAAGCTGTGCATCACCGGGAGTTTTGAAGCGCTCCTCCCCGTCTATAAGCAGTTGTATTGATATGTCGGGTCTGGAGAGAGCTATTTTTTCAACAAGCGCGGCAACGTTCATCGCCTCGGTAGAATCCTTTTTGAGGAACTTTCGTCTGGCGGGAACGTTGAAGAACAAATTCTCCACAACTACAGTCGTACCGTCGGATGCGCCAACCTCGGATACGTCGAGAATGTTCCCACCCTCGGACGTAAGCATGTAACCTATATCTGAATTTTTCGTTTTTGTTATTATAGTAACCTCGGAAACCGAGCTTATTGCAGCCAAAGCCTCTCCGCGAAATCCAAGCGTCATAATGCTTGAAAGGTCATCCTTTTCACGTATTTTACTTGTAGCGTGCCGCTTCAGTGCCACGGGCAGATCCTCTTTGTCGATACCGCACCCGTTATCGGATACTCGTATAAGCGCAACTCCGCCGCGCTTTATCTCTGCGATTATCTCCGTAGCTCCTGCGTCTATCGAATTTTCAATAAGCTCTTTCAGAACAGAGGACGGACGCTCGACCACCTCTCCCGCAGCTATAAGATTTGCTATCTCAAAGCTGAGAACATTAATTTTTCCCATTTTATAAGCTAAACCTCCCCATTGATTGCGCTGCTATGCTTATTCAGTCAATCGGAAATTATTTTCTTTACCTCAAACAGCAGATTCATAGCCTCTATAGGCGTCATAGTGTTGAGGTCACAGGACTTGATCTTTTCAATTGCCTCGCTCTCTTTTGAGGCTATTATTCCGGAGAACAGATCAAAGCCCTCATCTTGTTTTTTCTCGCTTTTTACGGTATACTGCACTTTACCGTTTTCTATCTGCGAAAGTATCTCTCTTGCGCGTTTGATAACCTCACTCGGCACGCCTGCAAGCTTTGCAACCTCTATTCCGTAGGAATCGTCTGTGCCGCCGCGAACTATTTTACGCAAAAACGTAACGCTGTCTCCGCGTTTCTTAGCTGCTATATTATAGTTTACAATTCCCTCGAACTCATCCTCCATGGTGGTAAGCTCGTGGTAGTGTGTTGCAAAAAGAGTTTTTGCTCCGATTTTCTTGGAATGTGTGTATTCAACTACCGCCTTAGCGATAGACATACCGTCAAACGTGCTGGTTCCTCTTCCAACCTCATCGTAAATTATAAGCGAACGTTTGGTTGCATTTTTCAGTATTAACGCGACCTCAGTCATCTCAAGCATAAACGTTGATTGTCCCGAAGCCAAGTCATCCGATGCACCAACTCTTGTAAATACCTTATCCAAAACTCCGATTTTGGCTTGTTTTGCAGGTACAAACGATCCTATTTGAGCCATTATGGATATGATTGCGACCTGTCTCATATAGGTTGATTTACCCGCCATGTTGGGACCGGTGATAATCATAAGTCTGTCGGTAGTAGTGTTGAGCGTTGTGTCGTTTGGTACAAAATAGCTGTCCGTAACGTATTTTTCAACAACCGGATGCCTTCCGTCCTTTATAATTATATCGGTGGAAAGATCTACCTCAGGACAAACGTATCCGTTTTTGCTTGCCACCTCGGCAAAGGAACGGTAAACGTCAATCTCTGCTATCAGTGCCGCACTCTTTCTTATTCTATCGGAATTTTCCGCTACCGTCTTGCGTATTTTATTGAACAGCTCGTATTCAAGAGCTTCAATTCTTTCCTCTGCGCTGAAAATGGTTGTTTCCATTTCCTTAAGCTCTTGAGTTATGTATCTTTCACAATTCGTGAGGGTTTGCTTTCTTATATATCTGTCAGGAACCTCGGGTATGAATGATTTTGAAACCTCTATGTAGTAACCGAAGACTTTATTGTAGTCAACCTTAAGCGTCTTGATACCCGTTGCTTCCTTTTCCCTTTGCTCGATGGATTGCATTATCCCATTGCCGTTATCACGTATTGAGCGATAATAATCTATATCCTTATCAAAGCCGGGACGTATCATTCCACCCTCCCTGACGGTCAAGGGCGGATTATCGACTATAGCATCTCCCAGCAGCGCGGCAATATCCTCAAGCGTATCCAGACTTTTCACTATCTCACGTATGGTTTCGCTGCCAAGCTCCTCAAGCGCACTTTTTATATTAGGCAACGGAGCTATACTCTGATATATGGAGCGAATATCCCTTGCATTTGCAGAACCGTAAACTGCCTTCGCCGTAAGTCTCTCAATATCGAGTACCGACGAAAGCAAGTCAGAAACGTCCTCCGCTATCAGCCTGTGTTTGGCAAAATCAGCAACCGCAGCCTGACGTCTTGTTATAAAAGCGGGATTCAAGAGCGGCTTCAGGATCCATGATCTGAGAAGCCTTGCACCCATAGCAGTATTGGTTTTATCAAGCACCCATAAAAGCGTGCCGCGTTTATCCTTGGTACGCATAGACTCGATAAGCTCAAGATTACGCCTTGTATTCATATCGATATCGAGATATTTGCCCTTTGAATAGATATTTATTTCGCGGACAAACGTCACCTCGCTCATCTGCGTTTCTTTTATATACTGCAAAAGCGAGCCGACGGCCATGATCATCTCAGGCGTACCGAGTCTGTCGTATTCCTCATTGTATACACGCTTTACGTTTTCCCTTGATTTATCATAGTCAAACAACCTCTTAGCGGAGGTCTCGATCATTGCACCGAATTTTTCTCTGATAAATTCTACGGTCTCACTGCATTCATTTTCCGAAACGTTTATTATTACCTCTTTCGGCTGATATGCGGAAAGCTCGTTGTACAGCGTAGCAATTCCGTCCTCTTCTTTGATCTCAGTCAACGAGACCTCTCCCGTAGATACGTCGGCAAACGCGACTGCAACCGAGCTGTTACCGTAACAAAGAGAGCACAAAAAATTGTTTTGAGTCTCATTAAGAAGATTATTATCGGTGATCGTACCCGGAGTTACAACTCGCGTTACCTCTCGTTTTACAAGCCCTGTCGCAGATTTTGGATCTTCGACCTGCTCGCATACAGCAACCTTGAAGCCGCGGGATACAAGATTGCCTATATGAACGTCGGACTTATGAAAAGGAACACCGCACATCGCCGCACGTTTTCCTTCACCGCAATCTCTTGAAGTCAGAGTCAATTCAAGATGTTTTGATGCTATCAGCGCATCCTCAAAAAAACATTCGTAAAAATCGCCGAGACGGTACATGAGAATGAAATCGGAATACTTTGACTTCACCTCAAGATACTGTGCCATCATCGGAGTCGCCGTTTTCAAGTCGTTACGGCTATTAAGAATTTCTGCCATTTGGCATACCTCACTTTGTAGAATAAAAGCTAAAGATCTGTTTTAATGACTTCCGCAGCCGCCGCAGGTAGAGCAGTCATGCGTACAAGCTACAGGGCGTTCTCCCGTGATACAGAATTTTATCTCCGCATTGACGTCTGCCATAAGATCGTTCATCGCCTTTTGAGCATTGGCAAAGGCTATATAAACCTCGTTTGCGCATATCTCCTTTGTAAGCTCGTCTATTCTTGTGCGAAGATCTGCTACCGCCTTTTCATCAACCTCATCGGAGCTTTTTGAAAATTCTTCTCCGAACAGCTTTCTTTCAGTCTCGTACTCGCTCATCTTCGCTTGAAGTGCAGCATCTCTTTCATAAGCATCCTTTGCAGCTTCAAGATTTTTGATTTCCTCGCTCTTCGCTATCTCATCTCCGAGAGCATGTGCAAGCTCAATAATTTTTGTCATTTTGTTTTCTCCTATCTGATTTCTTCTCCGAACAGGTCAAAAGCACCTGTTCCGTTTATTTTTACCGTTACGAACTCACCTATGCGGCTCGTATCCGATTTAAAATGCACTAATTTATTTGTATCGGTCCTTGCTGTATAGGTATTCTCTTCTCCCTTTTTGGATACCGATTCAACCAAAGCCCTGAAGCACCCTCCGATATACGGAATATTCTTCTCGCGCGAGATCACTTCCTGTGCGCAAAGCAGCATCTTCATTCGCTCCGCTTTTTTATCATCCGGAACGGCACCGTCCATCCTTGCCGCTACCGTTCCATCCCTTCTTGAATAAAGGAAGCTATACACCATATCGAAACGTACTTTGTTTATTATATCCATCGTATCGGCAAAATCCTCATCCGTTTCCCCGGGAAATCCTATTATAACGTCCGTTGATAAAGATATGTCGGGAATAGCGGCTCTGAGCTTATCAACAACGGACAAGTATCGATCTCTGTCATAAGTGCGATTCATTTTCCCGAGAACGGCATTGCTTCCCGATTGCAAAGGAAGATGAAAATACGGTGCGATCTTTCCGCGATACTTACTCATTACAGAAACAAGCTCGTCCGATACGTCTTTAGGATGACTTGTCATAAATCTTACAATGAAATCACCGTCGATCAAAGCGATGCGACGCAGTAATTCCGCAAACGAAACGTCCGAGTTGTAAGAATTTACGTTCTGCCCGAGCAGTGTGATCTCACGAACACCGTTTCGGATAAGCTCTGAGCATTCGTTAATTATCACCGCGCTATCTCTACTGCGCTCTCTGCCTCTGACATACGGAACTATGCAGTACGAGCAAAAATTATTGCAACCGTACATAATTGATACAAGCGCCTGAGTTCCACCGGCTCTCAACACGGGCTTGCCCTCAACTATATCTCCCACATCCTCACCGAGGATAAAGCTTCGCCTGCTTTCATCCGAGAAGCGAAGGATCACCGATGGGAGAGTGTGAAGCATATTCGGCTCAAGCGTGAATGTCACGTAATGAAAATCGCACTTGAGCTTCCGCACCACGCTTTCCTCAGCCGCCATACAGCCAATTACTCCTATTATGAGAGAGGGTTTCTTCTGCTTTAACGCCTTGAAATTTCCGAGCATTGAATAGACTTTCATCTCCGCATGCTCACGTATTGCACAGGTGTTAACGAGGATAAGATCACATTCCGAATAATCGTCCGAAATACTGTATCCAATATCTGCAAGTATACCGCGTGCCGTTTCACTGTCAGCCTCATTCTGCTGGCAGCCAAAGGTCATAACGTGAGCCTTGAGTCCAAGCCCCGAAATCCTTGCTCGTATAATATCCCTGTTTCTGATATAATCTGTATCTGTAACGTTACGTATCATATTTTATAAACTTCAGCACCTTATTTTCACGAGGGACGGTTCCTTTTACCAGTATACCGAATCTCTCGCATTCGACCTCATTGCCATTCTCATCGCAAACTATATAATCCTCATCTGCAATGAACGCAAATTCACCGCCCTCATAAAGCTCGACCTCGCCGCGCGACTCCCTTACAACAGCCTGTCTTGGATTGAATTTATCAGTTCTGCCGATAAATAATATGTCATTTTTGGATTTTTCTATAAATGTATAGTAGTTAAACTTGTCATTATCTTCAAGCGAAAAATGAATATATTCATCACCGTTCACATATCCGAAATCACCGGTGAAATACTCATAATACATGTATGATCTGCTCTCATCCAAGCCTGCGTCCATAGCAGATACGGTACCGCTGACACATATATTGTTCTCCGAAATATTGAATGCCGCAACAGCACCTCCACCCGAGAACACGTTACGTATCTTGAACGGACGCCTGCACTTAGTCGGATTTCCTATAATGCAATCCTCGGTGGGCATTGCACTGTCATCCAAGCGTAGCAGCTTACCGTCATCAAACATGAGTGCTTTCAAAACGTCAGGATTTGTTCTGCCAAGCTTATCGCTTACGTATATAGGTCCTCCGCTGATTGCATGGCAAAGCGCGTTTTTCTCTGCCTGAGCATCGTCGGTCCACCACATATCCCAGTCGTTTATGTAAAATCTTCCCTGCAGAAGTCCGTTATACGCACATTCAAGAATATTTTTTGCAAACCATGACTTGCTCTCGGGCATAAAATCGTCCGAGCAACGGCTGACCGCACTTTCGGGTCTGTTGAGCATACATTCAGCAGGCATTCCCATACAGTTTATGAGTGCACCCCCGAAATGCTTGAATGCAGCTGCATCAATAGCTCTTTGCATAGCACGTGAGCTTTTACCGATCGGATACATTCCGTCATAGAAGAAGTGGCAGCTTTGATTGTCTATTTTCACAAAATCGCAGCCGAAGTCCTTTGCCTTGCCGCAAAAAATATCAAAATAATTCGATGCCGTCCGTTCCTCGGGGATAGCTATTATACGCCCTCCCGCGCAGGGCTCGACGTTGCCCGTTTGCATTTTATGCGCAGGTCCATCCTTTACCAAGCCGTACCAATATCCCGTTGTCGGGAACCAGAGTCCTATTTTTTCTATACCTGAAGCCTTCAAATCTGAAACCGCAGCAGCGAGTCCTTGAGGAAATCTATCGGGATCACCCTCAAATGCATTAAGCGGTGAAGCGTGCATGACTTTCACCATATCCGAGAACGCTGCCCCCACAGGGCTTGTTTTCAGGTTGGGAGCATCTCCCCACATATCGTCAATGATAGCGTATTTTACAGGCACCGATTTATCGGAAAATTCCTTGGCTTTTTCAAGAAGTCCACTGTGATTTACACGTATCTGAAAAGCATCCCACGAGCACCAGCCGAAATATTCAAATACCTCGGGCATCGTCTTATCCCCTCTGAGCTTCAGTCCGTTATCCATAAAGGCACACATTGCCGCAGCTCCGCGGTTTACAAGCTCTGTAATGCTCTGCCCTCTTCCCACTATAAAGGAGAGTTGATCGTTAATAGCACACGAGGGATATTGAGAGTAGAGATATATGACAACTCCGTTTTCTTTGCCGCGTATATACGTCTTATATTCGCTTCCTATTGCGGTCATGATATAGGTGTAGTCACCCTCAGCATTCTTGAAAATTACCGCAGCAGTTTTCGCGGGTATCTCGCACGGCGTATCCCCAAATTTCGGCTGTACCCAATATAACGAGTGACTGTATATAGCGGTAAAGGGCATATTTGAACAATCAAAATGCAGCTCTGCGGCTGTCTTACCGTCAAATTTTTTATCTGCATCGGCACTTACGTAATATCCGCAAACCCCCATTTTTTCGCTCTTCCGTACCGAAAATGAGGACACCTTACCCGCTTGATCGTTTTCAAAATAAAATTCGGGGAAGAATTTTTCGCTTACAATACTCATAACGTCTCCTTATTGCAGTATGTTTTTACCTTTCGGCAAAGCTTTTGCGGTGAAAGCCCAACGTAATCATAGAGATCGCACTTTTGCATAGGCACGGCAAAGCTGTCGTCAATAGCTGCGATATCAATGCTTAAATCGGCAAGCTGCGAATGCTGCTCTCTCAAAAGTTCTGCAGTTATCATGGAATATCCGCCGTTACGTATCCCTTCCTCAACGAAAAGAGCATATTCGGCACCACGAAGATATTCTGCAACCGCAAGAGATGATTCGGCGTACGGCTTAAGCTTTTCAACCAATATTATTCCCGTATCTATACCGTCCTTTTGCAAAAGACTTTGTGCCTCTATTACGTTTGCTGTAATATTACCGTATGTGACAAAAATGTATTTTGGGGCATTTCCCATCTCAAAATCAGCGGTGATACCAAGCTTTGAATAATCACCGTCAGCATAAAATTTATCACGTATAATGCCAAACTCTGCGCTGTTGGCATATCGAATAGCAACGGGGGTATCACATTCCGATGAAATTCTCATAGCCTCACGGAGCGTTCCGTAGGTAACAGGCGCATAAAGCGCTATTTCCGGAATATGAGATAAAAATGCAACGTCAAAGATGCCGTGATGCGTAGCACCGTCCGAAACAGCAAGCCCCGCTCTGTCTATCATGATCCTCACAGGCAGCTTTTGCAGAGCAATATCGTGGATAATGTTATCATAACCTCTTTGCAGAAACGTAGAATAAATAGCAACGTACGGTTTCATTCCCGCAGCGGCAAGACCGGCAGAAAATGTCAACGCATGTTCCTCGGCTATTCCTACGTCAAAATACCGCTTGGGATGCGCGGTACCGAAAGCTGAAAGCCCGGTGCCGATACCCATAGCCGCTGTTATTGCGAGTATCTTTTCATCACCGTCAGCAAGACGGATCAGCTCATCGGCAAATACGCCGTGCAAAGTATTCGCCCCCGATGATTTTTTATTTACGCTATGAAAATTGTCAGGAGAGCGTTCAGCAGGCTCATATCCCTTGCCTTTTTTTGTATAAGTATGAATTACGGTGCACTTCCCGAGGCGTTTTGCTTCTGTAAGCGCCTTCGCTACAGTTTCATAATCATTGCCATTGACAGGCCCGATGTAGTAAAGTCCAAGATCTTCAAAGTAATTCGAAGAATAAATTATACGCTTTAATTTTTGCTTTGAAGAGCTGAGGAATGATTGAACAAGACGTCCAAATCCACCGAGACGGCTCAAGAAAGACGTAGTTCCCTGCTTCCATTTTCTGTAGCCGCTTGATATTCGCACCTTGGCAAGATATGAAGCGAATGCACCTTTGTTTTTTGATATTGACATTCGATTTTCGTTGATTATAATGATCAAGCGAAGATCTTTTTTACAGTTATTGAGTGCTTCGTGAACCATACCTCCGGTATATGCACCGTCACCTATAACGCAAATACTGTAAGCTTCCGAGCCTGAAATGGCATCGGCCTCCGCAAAGCCGAGAGCAGCTGAAATAGAGGTAGAGCTATGTCCTGCTCCAAAGGGGTCATGCTCGCTTTCGCTTCTGTTTGTAAAGCCAGACAGTCCACCGGGAACTCGCAGCTCGGAAAATCTCTCACGCCGCCCCGTCAGCATCTTGTGGACGTATGCCTGGTGACCAACATCAAAAATTATATGATCCTTTGGAGAGTCAAAAATTCTGTGCATGGCAACAGTCAGCTCCACAACGCCAAGATTTGACGCGAGATGGCCACCGCTTTTATTCACGTTTTCTATAAGGAACTGCCTGATCTCTTCGCAAAGAGCAGGTATATCGCTATCCGATAACGCTTTCACAGCTTCGGGAGAGTTGGCAGAATCAAGAAGCTTATATTCCATTACGCATCCTTTCTTGAAATCTATTTTGACGTTGGCGGCTTACCGAGTGCCTTGACGTAAGCGCGGTAGAATGCCGAATAATCTCCGAAGCCGACCTTATATGCCGCCCCCGAAGCTGTTTCTCCGGAATCTATCAGTTGCTTTGCATACATTACCCTCTTGTGATTTATGTATGCGTGTATGGACACACCGCTGTACTTTTTAAACGAGCGGCACAAGTAGTATTTGCTTATGAAGAATTTTTTCGCAATTATATCGAGCGAAATATTTTTGTCAAGATATGCATTTATGTAGCGCGCAACCTTTGCGCCAAGCTCATTTTCGGAATGAACTATTCGCTGCCGTGCCGATGAGGACAGAAGCACTATCAGCTCGGAGAGAATAAGTTTGAAAAACAATTCTTTTTCCGAGTCGGACACGTACTCGGCAGTTTCAAAACGGTCAAACGTCGAAATGATCGCCTGATTTAACATCTCGGGAGCATAAAAGCATCCGCTGTCAGGCTCTGATGATTCTGTAACGCCATCAAAAATCGGCTTTACTTCCTTAGCAATGCATGATGCGGAAAAGTTCAGAACGTACCTCTCGTATGCAGAATTTGAATCCACCTCAACACAATGATATTCAAAGGGTCTTATCAAAACCAGCGTTCGTGGGCTGAGCTCAAACTCTGCACCTTCAATAAGGTAGCGCCCACTTCCCTCGGTTACGTAAAGAATTTCGTAATCATCGTGACAGTGGCGCGTATTAAGATTTTGAGTTGCATTCTCATCGCATCGGTGACAGTAATAAAATCCCGGCACAGAAAATTTTCTATTCTTGTTCATCGAATGTCTCCTATATCTCAGTGCACATCAATCCATTGTACATTGTATCACATTTGAGCAATTTTTGCAATAGTTTTTGCAACAGTTACAATAAATATTTTTTAATTTAACTTGAAAATAGTTCATTTATATGTTAAAATAAAAACGGCAATAAACGAAAAGGAGATTTTTTTATGAAACTCGGTGCACAATTTTTCACTCTTCGCGAAAAAAACAAGACTCCCGAAGGACTTTACCGCTCCTTTGCTGAGGTAAAGAAAATCGGATATCAGGTAGTCCAGATGTCTGCAATATGCAAGATAGAGGCTGAACGCCTTAAAGCGTATTCGGACGAGTTTGAGCTCCCGATCACATGTACTCACTCCCCTATCGATCGTATTCTTAACGACACCGATGCGCTCATCAAAGAGCACATAACCTACGGATGTCCCGTTATCGGTCTCGGTATGATGGCTAAGGAGTACCACGGCTCCGTCGAGGGCGTTCGTAAATTCCTTGAAACCATACGTGAGCCTATGAAGAAGATCGAAGCTGCCGGTCTCAGATTTGCATATCACAACCACGCCTTTGAGTTCGATGATCTCGGCGGTGTTTGCGCTTACGATATCCTCATGGAAGAGGCTCCCACACTCAATTTCATTCTTGATACATATTGGTTCAAGTATGCGGGCCGTAGCTATCTTGATTACATCAAGCTTATGGGCAACGAAAGACTCACAAACGTACATTTCAAGGATATGAAGACCGAGCCTAAAGGCGAGATCTGCCCCTGCGGTGAAGGTACTATTGATTTTGCTCCCGTAGTTAAGCTTTGCGATGATCTCAAGATTCCCTATGCTCTCGTTGAGCAGGACAATGCACCTGCACTTGGTGACGAATACGAGCAAATGGCAACGAGCTACAACAATCTTAAGCATTTGTTTTAATTTATATTACGAAAGGAAATAGATATGGCTAATTTTGTTTTTTCTGCATTCGCAGATGAAGCGGGCTCATCTCTTGATGAGCAGATCAAAGCTCTTGTAGAAAATGGTATTCACTACATTGAACCGCGTAACATAGGCGGAAAATCTATCATAGATTTTACCGACGAGGAGCTTATCGAAATAAGAGATCGACTTGCCGAAAACGGTATTAAGGTAGGTTCTGTAGGATCGCCCATCGGAAAGTACCCGATAACAGACGATTTTGAGAGCTATCTTCCCAAGGTAAAGCGCACGATCGAAATAGCGAAGATACTCGGAACAAAATACGTAAGAATGTTCAGCTTCTTCGTTAAGCAAGACGAGCTTGCAAAGTACAGAGACGAGGTTATCAGAAGACTTCGCGAAATGGTAAAGCTTGCAGAAGCTGAAGGGATTGTTTTCTGCCATGAGAATGAATCCGCAATTTACGGACAGATGCCAGCTGAGGTAAAGGACATTATGACCTCAGTTCCCGGTATCGGCGGAATTTTTGATGCAGCCAACTACAGAATGAACGGTGCTGACACCATGGAGGGTATTGAAGCTACTCTCGTAAACTTCAAGTATATGCATATCAAGGATGCGATATACGGAAGCAAGGTCATCGTTCCCGCAGGAGAGGGAGAGGGACGTATCGGTGAGATAATCGATATTGTCAATGATAAGGTTGACGGTGAGGTTTACCTCACTCTTGAGCCTCACCTCTTTGCATTCCTTGCATATAAGCAGATCGACAAGCATGAGCTTCGCGGTATGCACAGCTTCCAGAACGGAAGAGAGGCATTTGATTTTGCTGTAAAGGCACTTGAAGGATTACTCACAAAACACGGCTACGGAAAGGATGAAAACGGAGTATGGAAAAAGTAAGATTTGGTATAGTAGGCTGCGGCAATATGGGCTCGGGCCACGCAAAGAACTTTCTTGCGGATAAGATCACAAACGGTGTTGTTTCCGCTGTTTGCGATATCAACCCTGCAAAATTCGAATTCTTCAAAGAAAAATTCGGTGATAGCATCAAGTATTTCACCGATGCTGAGGAAATGTTTAAATCAGGCGAGTGTGACGTTGTAATGATCTGCACACCTCACTACATACACCCCGACCTCGCAATTCTTGCGCTTGACAATAATCTTAACTGCATTGTTGAAAAGCCTGCCGGTGTATACACTCTTCAGGTACAGAAGATGCTCGACCGCGCAGAAAAATCCGATAAGATACTCGGTATCATGTTCAACCAGAGAACAAACCCCGCATTCAAGAAGATGCGTGAGATGGTGCAGAACGGCAGCATCGGCGAGATAAAGAGAACTAACTGGATCATTACCGACTGGTACAGAACTCAGCAGTACTATGACAGCGGTGATTGGAGAGCCACCTGGAAAGGCGAGGGCGGCGGTGTTCTCTACAATCAGGCTCCCCATCAGCTTGACCTCTTCCAGTGGATCGTAGGAATGATGCCCGAGCGCGTTCATGCATTCTGCCATTACGGTAAGTGGCATGACATTGAGGTTGAGGATGACGTAACCTGCTACGTTGAATACCCCAACGGTGCAACAGGTGTATTCATCACAACAACTGCTGATGCTCCCGGCACAAACCGTTTTGAGATAACAGGTACAAAGGGTACTCTTATATTTGAAAACAATAAGCTTTACTATAAGCAGCTTGAGATTGATGAGCGTGAGCACTGCTACTCCTGCGATGCCGGCTTTACAAAACCTGCTTGCTTGCCCACAGTAGAGGTTGCTCTCGAAGGCGAAAACTCTCAGCACACGGGTATTTGCAACAACATAGCAAACGCCATTCTCGGTCTTGAGGAAGTTTACGCTCCCGCAAAAGACGGTATAAACGGTGTTCAGCTTGCAAATGCAATGCACCTTTCATCTTGGCTCGGAAAAACCGTTACTCTTCCTATTGACGGTGAGTTGTTCTATGAGGAGCTTAAAAAGCGCATAGCTATTTCCAAGCCTCATAGAGTAAACGAAAAAACAGAAATACAGGGCTGATAAATCAAGTGAGCTTGGCAGGCATAAATTGCCTACCACAAAGGAATACTATTATGAAAAAGACTTTTAAAGTTGCAGTTGTTGGCTGCGGTACTATCTGCGCCAATCATATCAATGCACTCACAAGACTTGATAACGTAAAAATTGTTGCACTCTGCGACATAAATACGGCAAAAGCAGAGAAAGTAAAAGCACAATACGCTCTTGACTCCGTTATATATGACAGCTATGAAAAAATGCTTGAATCGGAAGCTCTTGACGCTGTACACGTTGCAACTCCTCACTATCTTCACGCACCGATGGCAATATCAGCACTCAGCCATGACATAAACGTTTTTCTTGAAAAACCGATATGCATAACGACCGACGAAATCGAGCAGCTTATCGATGCGGAGGCGAATAGCCGCGGCAAGGTATGCGTATGCTTCCAAAACCGTTTCAATCCGTCTGTTGCCCTTGCGCGTAAGCTCATTGACGAAGACGGTGGAATAAAATCAGCTTACGGTGCTGTATTCTGGTACAGAGGCGAAAAATACTATACGGAGAGCGGCTGGCGCGGCACTTATGCTACAGAGGGCGGCGGTGTTATGATAAATCAGGCAATTCATACAATTGATCTGCTTTGTCAATTTCTCGGAAAACCTAAGTCAGTATGCGCAACAATCGCAAACCATCATCTCAAGGGCATAATTGAGGTAGAGGACTCATGCGAGGGTATTATCGGCTTTGAAAACGGTAAAAAAGCTAATTTTTATGCCACGACAGCATTTGACGGAAAAGATTCTACAACACTGTATCTTGTCACCGAAAACAAACGCACTGTAATGATACAACATTCAGACGTGTACGTTAACGGTGTCAAGGTTGACGATCCTACCCTGGTAACAGGCTATATAGGCAAGGAATGTTACGGTAACGGACACACAACCTTGATCGCCAATTTCTATGATGCACTTGAAAATGGAAAGGCTATGCCCGTAACTCTCGAAAGTGCACAGTATGCTTTGCGTATACTTCTCGCAGCATACATATCCAAGGATACAGAAATCGAAATTTAAAGATAAGGAAGTTTTATTTATGAATTTACCATTTAACGTAGACCTTACAGGCAAGGTAGCAGTAGTTACCGGTGCCGGTGGAATTCTCTGCTCTGACTTTTCGCGTGCAATAGCACAGTGCGGAGCTGCTGTAGCACTGCTTGACATCAATCTTGATGCAGCAGAAGCTGTTGCGGCTGAAATTCGCGAAAACGGTGGAAAAGCCATAGCTATCAAAACAAACTGCCTTGATAAATCCAGCATCGAAGAGGCTAAAGCTATTGTCGATAAGGAATTCGGTGTATGTGACATTCTAATCAACGGTGCAGGCGGAAATAACGGAAGAGCTACAACGGCTAACGAGTATTTCGATGCATCCACCCTTGACAATAAGGATGTTCAGGACTTCTTTGATCTCAGCCCCGAGGGAATTAAGTTTGTATTCGATCTCAACGTAACCGCAGCATTCATCACAACCCAGGTCTTTGCGCTTGATATGGCAAAGCGCGGTCAGGGCGGAAATATTATCAACATTTCTTCCATGAATGCTTATCGTCCCCTGACAAAGATCCCCGCATACAGTGCGGCTAAATCTGCTGTTTCCAACTTCACACAGTGGCTCGCTGTTCATTTTGCTAATGCAGGCATTCGTGCCAATGCTATCGCGCCCGGATTCTTTGTAACAAACCAGAACCGTTCCCTGCTCTTCACCGAGGACGGAGCACCTACCGCAAGAACGGAAAAGATACTTCGCGGAACTCCCATGAACCGCTTCGGCGAGAGTGACGAGCTCCTTGGCGGACTTCTCTTCCTCCTCTCCGAGAAGGCTTCCGGATTTATCACGGGTGTTGTTCTTCCTATTGACGGTGGATTCTCAGCTTATTCGGGCGTATAAACTTTTAAACAAAAAACAAAGCCGACTCAGGATGATCCTTGAGTCGGTTTTTTGTTTTCATAAATAATAAGCTCTCTTAATATATTTTCGGGGCGGTGAGCATCAATGCCGCTGTACTTTCCGCGCTCCCCTATTGAAATAAGCTCGCCTACGTGTGTGTAGCCAAAGAGCTTCAGTGGTAAGTGTGTAACAATATCATTTACGTTTCTTATCACCGTATAGCCTGAAAATCTTTCTCTCACGGAACGTGACGGAAGCCCCCATATAACCCTCGGCGCGCCAAATCCAAAGCTGCGTATATTATCGCGAAGATCCGGTCGATTGTACCACACGTACTCATGGCACAATGTACCTAGAGCCGCACCGTGCGAATATCCCGAAATAACTATGCTGTGCATGTTGACATCGGCCAAAACCGTACTTATCTCGTCCTCAATGCTTTTCCAAACGCGCAAAAATCCTCTGTGGCAAAACCACACCTCGCTTTCCATGCGCTTGTAGGGTGCTGCGGGAAAATCAAAATTATTTTTCCAATCCTCCTCACCGCTTGAACATTCAAGAAAGAGGTATAATCTGTCACGTTCTCTTTCTATGTAATAATCTGCCGAATTTTCTGCATGAATAAAGGGTCCGTAAAGACATTTTTGAAAAAGCAAGCTAAGCTTAGGTAATTCCATATAACTTCATCCTTTTTATTTTCATTATATTAAAAAGAATGAAAAAATGGAACAGTTAAAATATTTTAATAAGCAATACAAATAACTCGCGTGTCTCGGCTGAGCTTATTTCGGACTTATTCATTCCGTAATTATCTCGATATCATGATAATCACAGTCATTCATATAAAATTCATACGGTCTGCCACTGTCGGTAATAACGTTTTTGACTATAAGCTTTTGGGTTGGGCAATAACGGAATTTTCTCTCCCTGTCGTCTGCCGATTGATACCGCGGCAAAAGATAAGCAGACCCCTCAAACTCTGTATCATTGATCCGTAGACCGTCAATAGTAACAGTATGCGGCGTACAGCATCTGAAACCGAAATCGTGTGTGCCGTTGTTATATGCGCAAAACATCGTTCTGTTTTTCGACTCTGTCGTAAAATAGGCAAGCTTGCGGAAATTCCAATAGCAATTTTTTATAGTAACCGTGCCATCCCATATTGAGCCGAAATCTCCGCGAAGATTGAAAAGATCATAGCATCTGGTTTCGGTATTTTCTATATATGCATCACCAAATCCTATGAGTAGAAGTCCCTCATGCCCGAAAACGCAATTTTTTACCGTAAGATTGGTAACGCCCTGATGTGCATCAAAGCGCGAAAGCTCGCAACCGTCAAGATATAGATTTTTGGAGAAATTTGATGTAAAAATGCCCCAATAACGAACGTCATTTGCAAAATAAAGTGCGGTGTAATTATGCAGTCTCTTACGGTAACGTTTGCTGCATCCTGTACTTGAATGAAGCCCCTGTACGGTGCTCCGTGATCCCCCTCCCCAATCACGTAATGGCGCAGCTCGGAGAGAGTAACGTTTGCCCGTTCAATACGTATTCCATGCCAATGGTATCGATAGAGGGATTCTGCCTCGTTAGCAATACTGGTGAAAATGCCGCCCTTGATTGTGATCGGTGCATCATCAATGCTTTTCGCATACGCTGAAGTTATCTCGGGATAATCCCAATCTATTGGCGGTATAATATTGCCCTCTCTATCAAGTAAAAAGCAATCGGTGGTAGGCGTACCGCTATTCATATTCAATCCCTCGCGGATGAATATTTTATGGTTATCATTAAAAACTCTGATATATAAATTTCCGTCATGAGGTAAGTCAAGCTTCTGCTGCCCGCGCGAAAGCGATTTTATATCGGGTACAAACGTCTTAAAATCCGAAGCTACCACAAAAACGTCGAAGCAAATATCTTCAAGCTCTCTATCGTCAATTATAGACTCAGCCTCGCCGAAATCAACGTCCGTTTTTATGTAAGCGGTCATTTTTTTGTTGCTTATGTAATATTTTGCGCCATCCCTTGCTTTTACGGGAACACCCGTGCGGTTTGCCTCTTCATGTCATGCAACGATTGCTGCAAAATCATCGGTTTTACCGTCACCTACAGCACCGAAATCCTCATAGTATAAATACTTATCAGCCATAGTTATTATTCTCCTTTGACAATGAATGTTTATATTCTCCTCGGTAATAATAGCAATTTTGAAACGTAAAGCTCACCTACAACGAAATACGGATAACAAATCAGACACATCACATAGGATTTTCCGAAGCGATATGTCTGATTTTATTTGCACCGTTTGATTATTTTTAATAATTCCAAATTATTTGCTTGCCTATTTGGTAGCAACGTCAACCTCAACGGTATTCTTTTTTATCTTATCCATATGGCGGAACGCAATAATCAGAAGAACGAGCTGCATAGCAATAGTAAATATCCATGAAACAGGATAAACCAAAAACAGTCCATTGATAGTTCTCATAGACTCAATATTATTGAACAGCACCTCGATCCAGAAGATTCTAAAGAAACAAGCACCAACGAGCGATATTATCATTGAGGATATCGAATAACCCATGCCGCGTATAGCAGAGCTGAGAACCTCCATTATACCGCAAAGGAAATAGGTTGCAAGAAAAACGTTCATGATTTCAAGAGCCTCGTCAACTATCAGCGCTGCATCCACAGCATCCTTATCAACAAAAAGACTTGCAAGCTCGCGACCGAAAAGAAGCTCGGTTTGAGTAATAATTACTCCCAAAACTGTCACCAGAGCAAGACAGTACCATACCGTTTTTTTAACTCGGTCATACTTCTTTGCTCCGTAATTCTGACCGACAAAGGTCATAGAGGCCTTACTAAAGCTATTCATAGCGGTATAGCTTATGCCATCAACGTTAGTAGCTATAGTTTTTGCCGAAACGGTTGTAGTAGGGAATGTGTTTACAGCACTTGACAAAATAACGTTTGATATACTAAAGAACGTAGACTGAATACCCGTAGGGAGTCCGTACCTTAGAATCTTTGATAATACGTTCGTATCAATCCTGAGCTTGCGAAGATATAGGCAGTAGCTCTCACCTCGCTTGCGCAAAAGGACTATAACTATCCAAACAGCCGATAAATACTGAGAAACTATCGTTGCGATAGCAACTCCGTCAACCGTCATGTGAAATTTAATAACAAGAACAAGATTAAGAATAACGTTAACAAGCCCCGTGGAAGCAAGCACCAAAAGCGGTGTCCTCGAATCACCTACTGAGCGAAGAATTGATGCTCCGAAATTATAAATCGAGCTTGCCGGTATGCCAAGGCATATTATTGTAAGATAAAGAACCGCTTTATCCAAAACCTCGGGCTTTGTGTCCATAAGAATCAGCGCAGGTCTCGCAACGGCAAGTCCGACAGCCATAAACAAAAGTCCACCGAGAACGCCATTGACGTATGAACAGTACGCTCAACGCGCTTATCATCCCTTGCACCGTATGCTTGGGAAAGAACAACGTTAGTTCCCGCAGAGATACCTAAAAGAAAATTGACTATTAAATTACTAAGCGCTCCGGTGCTTCCAACTGCCGCCAATGCGACGTCATCACCCGAATATCTTCCAACGACTATACTATCTGCCATATTATAAAAAATCTGCAGTATACCCATAGCCATTATGGGAAGCGCAAAAAGAATTATTCTGAAAAACAGGGGTCCCTCTGTAAAATCGCGCTTAGGCTTCATACGTTCCACTATCAAAGTTCTCCTTTACCATCTTTCCGCCGAACATTATAACTCTATTCGTGATCTTTGTCAATATAAAATAAATATTTTGAGAAGAAATTGAAGTTTATGGAAAATATAGTGCAGTCTGATGTTATTTAAATATAAAATCTATTTTTCATTATAACCTTTGAAATCAAATATTTATGAAATGCGGTGGTGGCGTGGTGAGTGTAAAAAAGTTAAACACAGAAAAGAATGACTAAAAATGAAACCATACTTAGATTATGAAAATTTGCGTTTTATATTGACAATAATTAAATCTTATAGTCAATCATAATAAATTATAACCACAAAATACTATCAGAAAGAGAATAAAAATGAGATACTCAAGTATGGACTTTCATACAAGTCCGTTGATACCGAAAATTGGCGCGCAATTTGATCCCGAAGTGTTTGCAAGTACTGTTAAAAATGCAAATATCGAGAGTGTTCTGGTTTTTGCCAAATGCCATCACGGATAAACGTATTATCCCACGAAAGTTGGCACCGTACATCCGAATCTTTCCTTTGATCTTCTCGGAGAGCAGCTTAAGGCATTAAGATCCGCAGGAATCAGGGCGCCTATATATATAACGGTAGACTGGAGCAAGCTTGATACCGATACGCATCCCGAATGGAGGCAAATACGCTTCGATACTAAAACGCCCCTATATTTCGGCTCGACACCAACGGAGCATGACGATCCCGATGCACCGATCATGGATTGCTCATGGACAACGCTCTGTCCCGCCAACACGGACTACCTTGATCACATTGAAGCACTTACCCGCGAGATTTGTAAACGCTACGATGCATCCAACGGTATTTTTTACGATATATGCTTTATGAAGGATGCTTGCTCCTGCGATTCATGTCGCGCGGGTATGCTTGCAAAGGGGCTTGACCCCGAGAAATTGGATGACGCAAAAAATACTATTCCGCGGATCACATTGGCACCATGAAATGGTTAACCGGTGTAATAAAATATGGTAAAAACGTATTCGGTATGACAGCAAAATTCCATCACAATTGGGATGAGTTCGTCGGCTTCAAGAATAAAGAAGCACTTAGATATGAATGCGCTGATATGCTGAGCGTGGGTGCTTCAATCTACGTTGGTGATCATCTGCATCCATCGGGTGCAATCGACAAAAGCACGTACACCGTCATTGGCTATGCCTTTGATTACGTTAAAACGATCGAACGCTATTGTGATAACACACAGACGTATACTGACCTTGCTTTGTGGCTTAGTCACAACAAGGAGTCGGACATTTGTGCTTCAAAGCTGTTACAGATAATGCATCTTGAATATGATGTAATCGAAACCGCCGAGGAACTTTCGCGTTACGCCTGCGTGATTCTCCCCGATTGCGTCCGCCTGACAGATAAGGACAAGGAGGCTCTTGTGCGATTTGCTGACGGAGGAGGAAAGATCATAGCAAGCTACGAAAGTATTTTCGACGAGCTTGGCATTAGAAAAATCTCTCGTTCCACCTTTGATCAGGATTATATTAAGTGCGAGGTAGAGGATTTCACGACCCCATTTCTCGCGTATTCAAGTGCATATTTGACTGAGAGTGATGGTGAATCTCTCGCGCAGGTCTATGAATCGTATTTCAGCCGCACGTTTTCGCACTATTCGGGTCATAAGAACACGCCTTACGCATGACGCCTGCAAATTATCCTGCTCTCATCAGGCGGAAAAACGTTCTTTACTTTGCCCACCCGATATTCAAAGCGTACAACAAATCCGGTAACTACGTGCTTGAAAAATATGCCGAGCAGGCAATTAGATCTATATACGATGAAATGATATTGACAAAAGATCTCCCATCGTGCGCAAGAATTCGTTTGCGCGAAAGCAAGAACGGCGATGTGCTTGCGTTGCACGTGCTCTATGCACCTCCTGTCAATCGCGGAAATGTTTGCCTTTTACCCTATTTTCCAACACTGTACGGTGTCGAAGTCAGTATAAAAATCGACAGGTGGTTCGGGCGGCAACGCTTCAACCCGACGGCATCGCGGTACCATTTGAGCCAAGGGAAAACAGAATTATTCTGCATCTGCCGCCTTTCCATACACACGCACTTATAACCCTTGAGCTTGAAGCATAACTGCTGCAAACGACTCGTATTTACCTTTAGCGAGTTTTGATTCAGAATAGAGACACGTCATTTCGGGTTAAACCTTAGTGACATGTCTTTAGCGTAGGTAGGCGGGATAGTGTCGTAAAATACTCATAAGAATAAAACAGACACATCACAACGTAATTCACGTAAATGATGTGTCCAACTCTTTTATTTATAAAAACTTGTAAAAAGATGATTTTTAGTTGTTTCAAACTTGATTTTGACTTACTTAAAACTTGTATAAAAGATGTTAAAAAGTCAATGAAATCAAGGTTATCTTCACCAAATTATTTGCTCGCCTCATCGATAGCAACCGCAACAGCAACTTGTCATAATTGATTGACTGTCACAACGGCTCTCTCAAAGTCAAGTAGAGTTTCTTACTTAGAAGCTTCCTCAATTTCTACAGCTACTGCTACCGTCATTCCTACCACGGGGTTGTTACACGCACCAATCAAGCCCATCATTTCTACGCTATAAAAGATTTAACCGAGCTTTGCTACGAAAAGCCTAATCCTGCAAAACTGTGATCTTTCTGCAAAGAATGGTTTTTCTTTTTACGCCTTTTTCATCGGGATAATAAAAATCTCCATAGAAGAGCAACGCCTCGTTATCACTCACAGCAATAAGCTGCGGATTTCCGCACTGGCCGTCCCATTGACGCCAGGTTGGATTGTCTATCTTTACGTTAGCCAAGTGGCTTCTGTCTTTTGCCTCGATAACGGTGATGGGATCGCTCCACTCGGTAGGTCTGTCGCTCTCACATGCTCTTACGAACAATCCGGGGCGCGCATAGCAAAGAAGAGTCGCTCCGCATTTCAGCTTACAAAGGCTTGGAAAAACTCCCATAGGGGCAAAAACTTTGGGGTTTGTCCAATTGACTCCACCGTCAACAGAGCGAGAAAAATACATCGGAGCCCATTCCCAACCGGTGGATCCGTACCAAGTTGAACGAAAGAACCAAATAACAGAGCCATCGTCCATAAATTCAAAATCGTTATCACTAAATCCCCCCGACAGATACGGAAACTCGTCTCCATCTGCAGGATATTCCATATGAGCGTGCAGTTGAAAACTCTTGCCGTTATCAACAGAGCGCAGTATCTCCGCACTGTAATAGGGAGAATACTGTCCGTTTTTAGGATTTATATGTCCCTCCCCTGAAAATACGCCAACCCACACCGAGCCATCGGGCGCTATCTTTGGCCTACGAATAGGCTGAATGGATTTCATAAAAAACGTACCCCTATGCGGTGCTACAACACGTGTAAGATAGGGCCAATCAAGCTCCGCCTCTTCAGTAACTCTCTCGCTCTCTCCAGCCTTGATGCGCTCAAGCACCCACTTTTTTTCGCACAGAGGATACGGCAGACGCTCGGCGCGGTAAGCTCTTATTTTTCCGCCCCACCAAACGATACCGTCCTGTATCGGAAACGTATTTTGCTCAGCGACTTTTTCAAAGTCATAATCGGGAGTCAGCATATTCATCTGCGAAAATTTGTATTCAGACAAATCGATACCCGGCAAGATAGGAAAGTATATCTTGTCTCCATTTGGAAGCTCTACCCCTTGGCGACTCTTGCCATCATACGGTATCTCTTGCCAAGTTTCGCCCTTATCGCTCGTTTCGAATAGTCTTGAAGGCTTTGCGTCATTTATTAAAGTGTCATCATCAACGTGAACCGAAACGACTGTTTTGCCGCCCTCGCAAAAAGGCATCGGAAACTGATACTTTCCCCACGGATTCTCCTCGGGAGTCATTCCCCGAACGACTACCTTTTCTTCTCCTAACAACACTTTCATGAATTTATCTCATCCTTTCGTGCAAGTTTTATTGCTGAAACCACGCTGCATGTAAACGTCGATATTTACTAATAACCATTACTTTTTACAATTATTTGATACCATTATATCATGCGCACTTCTTTATTTCAACAGCAATGAGAAAATTTGCACAAAAAAAGCACACCGCTAATGTTTAGAACACAAAAAAGGCATAGCTACAAAGCCCCCTATAAAAATAGAGAGTTATCCCGTGAAATATGTTGATTGAATTATGTGTCGTGTATGTTATATCACATTTCCCTTGATTTTGCAAGTAGTTTTTCCTAAATAATACGGCTTACAAGTACCATTCAAGCACTCATAAGCCGTTTATACTATGGGGATAGGGATGTCCTTAAAAATGCCGAGTAGTTAGGGATAAAACGGCATACTTTGAGAGGGAGCGATTACGAGGTAAAAATACCGTTGAGTATGTCCGTTCCCATTTGCCGTAGGTCATCGGTCAAGTGCTGATATACGTTTATCGTGATGTCTATCTTTTTGTATCCAAGTCTTTGCTGAATGTACTTGAGCGGTGCACCCTTTTCAAGAAGAACTGTGGCGTGGGTGTGCCGTAGGCTATGATAGTCAAAATCCCGTATATTCAAGTCAAGGTGTATAATACGAGATATGTATTGCATTGTTCGGGGTGTGATGTATGTGCCGTCCTCGCGGATGCAAACAAAACGGATTTCTTTTGCCGTTGGCTCTTGCGTTATCTCTCTGCGCTCTGTTTCGTAATACCGAGCAAACCTATCACCGAAATAGGCACGGGCGTTGTCTTGCTTTGCCTTTTCGGCAGACAGTAGGTGATATAATTCCTCGTCCATTTCAAGTACTCTATCGGACTTGTACTTGGTGGATGAGTAGTACCAACACCCACAATTCTCGGTGTTCCGTCCGTTGTTGCTTTTCTTCTGCTCGTCTGTTCTCTTGAATTGCCGCCATTGTATTTGCTTATTGACGGATATTTTCTTGTTTTCAAGGTCTATATCGTCCCAAGTGAGCGCAAACGCCTCACCTAAACGTAAGCCACAATGCAACCCTATCATCAACGGCAGATATGACGGATGACCGAGAGGGAATCTGTCAAAGATATTCGTTGAGTGCCTTAATGCCCTCAATCCGAGCGGTGTTCTCGTCCAAGAATCCCCCTTTGCTTATCCACTTTCTTTGTTCGCCGATAGAGGCGGTTTCAAAGCGGTATTCGTAGGTTGCTCCGTGTTTGGCAAACTTTCGTTTGCGGATGATGATGTTCTGTTTCATACTGTTCTCCTATTCGTTTTTGTTATGTGGACAAATCTCCGTGGACAAAACGTGGACAAAAGTGAAAAACAGAACGAAAAAAAGACTCCCAAACCGAAGTTCAGGAGTCCTTAAAATTTGGCGAAAAGCCTTGATTTTATCGATTACTTACTCGCCTCTTCGATAGCAACTGCAACTGCAACAGTCATTCCAACCATAGGGTTGTTACCGGCACCGATAAGTCCCATCATCTCTACGTGAGCAGGAACAGAAGAAGAACCTGCGAACTGAGCATCGGAGTGCATACGACCCATAGTATCCGTCATGCCGTAAGAAGCAGGACCTGCTGCCATGTTATCGGGGTGAAGTGTACGGCCTGTACCGCCACCTGAAGCAACTGAGAAGTACTTAA
>CAZTWE010000016.1:0-37755 GCA_964617165.1 uncultured Ruminococcus sp. | reverse complement strand
ACGGTGAAAACGGTATGCGAAATATCGTTATGATGTATAAGCGCGATATTGGTAATAAGATCTACAAGCAGATGATGCAGCACTTTTACTGTGAGAACGGCTTCCTGCAAGAAGAAGTTGTCGGAACGCGCGATTATAATTTGCAACAGACTTATAGCTACAAGGAAAAGGTATCTTTGTTTGATAGCTTCACCGAGGATATTCGTTCCGTGCTATTTTGCGATATTAAGCGTGGTGTCTTTGAAAATGCCAAGTTTGATAGTTTGCCGGAGCTTGTATTGGCAAGAGTGTTGGAAACCGAAACAGATGACGTTGAAAATTGGCTTCGCCCCTCTCCCCGTGAGTTTAACATTACATACAATCACGGTCACACCTATGAACCCGACTTTGTTGTAGAAACCAAGGATATCATATATTTGGTCGAGGTCAAAGGCGAAGACAAACTTCAAGATCCCGATGTTATTGCTAAGAAAAAGCGTGGTATTCAGTATTGCGAGGTTGCATCGCGTTGGGGTAAGGCGAACGGATATAAGGAGTGGAAATACCTCTTTATCCCGTCAAAACAGATTATGCCAAATTCATCGTTTGTGCAATTGGCGAAGAGATTTCAGGAATGAACTTCTGTAATCTTCTGTAATCATATAATCACCATGGGTAAAACTTGTTGACAATGCGTAAGCGTTATGGTATAATCTATGTGTGAAATTCTCAAATAACTGTTAGCATTTGCTATTCGTAATATTGCTTTTTGTGGCAACATTATGGCAACAAAAAATCTGATAGCCAATGGGTTATGGATAATACGAATAACTAAAATAATCTTAGCTAAATTATCTAAACGAAATTGTTTAGGTGAAGAAAGTTAGGAGCGAATGGGAATAAGGCATTTGCACAGCAAATGCAATTAAATCCACATGAATGTGGAATAAATCTGCATAGCAGATGAAATCCTCGCGAGTTGCTTTGCAACTCTTTGCTCGGATGAAGTCGCTTTCGCGATGTGTGGATTGATAGACAATTATATAATTAAATTTCAGGGCTGAGCCCATTGCTTACCGAAAAGCTTTTGACTCAGCCTTTATTATATCTTTCCGACAAACGTCATACCGGGACGGTGAGTGCAGATAATTTACTGAAATGTTTTTAGCAAATTATTTATAATGGGCATAAAGCATGATATAATTACGGTATACAAAGTTCGTGTATGCCTGCATGCAAGCGAGCGAGAACGAGTGTATCATAATCTGTTTACCGAAGAGAAAAACGTATTTGCAGAGCGTAAACGACACAACGCCTTTGGGTGAGGAGCATACAAGAAAATATAATTCTGACGTTAGGGAGCCGATCTTATGAAAAATATAGGAACAAACATTCTGTGGTACAAGAGGGGCGCTGCGGCGTGGAGCGAGGCACTGCCGCTTGGAAACGGACGCATCGGAGCTATGATATACGGTGGAGCACAGCATGAGAGAATTTCGCTCAATGAAGATACGCTGTGGAGCGGAAAGCCGACGTACTATGAAAATCCCGATGCTGCGGAAATATTCCGCAAGGCTCGCGATCTTGCAATCGATCGCAAATATCCCGAAGCCGAGACTCTTCTTGAGGAGAAATTCACTAATCTGTGGTCGCAGATGTACCTGCCGCTCGGAGAATTGCGTTTGGACATGGAGCATACCGATGAGATTGCAAATTACCGCCGTGAGCTGGATATCGGCACAGGTATTCACACCGTTGAATACGACTGCTGCGGCATACACTATAAACGCGAATGTTTTGTTTCATTTCCCGATCGGGTGATGGTAATGCGCTTGACTGCCGATCATCCCAAGGCGCTGACGTTTGGAATGTCACTCACGCCTGCGCTTGAAGCTACGTCAGGCATGACGCATACATCCGCCTCAATCATGGGAAATTGCCCTATCGTAAACAGGCGGTTTGGCGCAACCAACGAGGAACGCGGTGCTATTGAATACGGCAAAACAGACGAGGATAAGGGCATCGGCTACTATGCCGAAGCACGTTTGTGTACCGATGGAGGGCGTACCGTCAGAAGAGGAGGCGTTCGCGTTGAGCGCGCTGACAGCGTAACGGTTTTCTTCAACGTACGCACAAGCTTTAACGGCTGGGATAAGCACCCCGTGCTTGACGGGAAGCCATACGTAGAGCCATGCATCAGAGATCTGACCGATGCATCCAAAAAAACTTATGAAGAGCTGAAAGCGGCGCATATATCCGATCATAAAGCTCTTTATGACCGAGTTTCGCTTGATCTCGGTGGTGGTGACGAAAAGCTTTTGCCGACCGATGAACGTCTCTATGCCCATGAAAGCGGTAAAGAGGATAACGCGCTGTACGCGCTGTATTTCAATTTCGGGCGTTATCTTACGATTGCCGCCTCCCGCGAGGGAACACAGCCGACAAATCTGCAAGGCATCTGGAACGATTTTCTGGTACCGCCCTGGAACTCCAACTACACGGTCAACATAAATACAGAGATGAACTACTGGCCCACACTTGTAACGGATCTTCCGGAATGTTATACACCGCTTCTTCAGATGATAGAAGAGCTTTCCGTCAGCGGTGAACGTTCCGCACGTGATTACTACGGTGCGCCCGGCTTCACGGTTCATCACAATACCGACCTGTGGCGTCTGACTACGCCTGTGGGAGCACACAGAAAAGGCTGTGCTCAATTCGCTTTCTGGCCGCTTGCTTCGGGATGGTTCATGCGGCATATCTGGGAATATTACGAGTATACGCAAAACGTTGAATGGCTGAGAAACACGGGATGGCATATCTTGAAAAAAGCAGCTGAATTCTACCGTGCGACCTTGGTGGAGGATAATGACAAAACGCTTATCATGGCACCGTCCACATCACCTGAAAACAGTTTTCTCACGCAAGACGGCACAAATTGCTCGGTTTGCGCTACGACGGCTATGACACAGGCTATTATACGTGATGTATTCGAAATCTGTATTCAGGCAGACCGTGTACTGCATATAAACGACCCGTTCACGAAAGAGCTTGAAGCTGTTCTTCCGAGGCTGAAGCCTTTTGGCATCGGAAATTTCGGAGAGCTGCTCGAATGGTCGGAAAGCCTTACGGAAAACGATATTCACCATCGGCATATATCTCACCTCTACGCTTTGTATCCTGCACGCATGATCACTCCTGACGGCACACCTCAGCTCGCAGAAGCCTGCCGGGCTACGCTGGAACGCCGCGGTGACGAAAGCACCGGATGGGCAATGGGTTGGCGCATCAATGCATGGGCAAGGCTTGGAGACGGGGAGCGTGCGCTGAAGCTGCTTGATTTGCAGCTTGGCACCGTGGACGCAGGAAGCCCCAACCGCAGAGGCGAGCTTAATTACAGAAGAGGCGGTACGTATCCGAATTTGTTAGATGCCTGTCCTCCGTTTCAGATAGACGGAAATTACGGTGCCTGTGCCGCCATTGCGGAAATGCTTGTGCAGACCAACCCCGACGGCACGTTAAAAATACTGCCTGCACTTCCGAGGGCGTGGCGACGTGGCAGTGTCAAAGGTCTGCGCACGCGAATCGGTAAGAAGATAGATATTATCTGGGATCAGGATATCGGAAAAGTGGAAGTGTTGGAACGGTAAAACTTTTTCGCAAAAAAATTGCGCAGCAAATCAAGCGGCGCGAGAATTCAACATAATTAATTTGCGAATTTGTAAATTATTATTGTCAAATCGGTTGTTTTTTCGGTAAGCAGACGATGTTTTTGCTTAGGTATATTTTTCAAATCCTGCGCTAAGTGCGAGCAAATTCAAATTGCCTTACGTACCGCCTCACACGCGCCGAGTCGGTTATTGCGAAAACGCATTTTATAGGCAAGCGTACAGGCACCGTCACAAGCAAGACATTCCCCATTTCGCGTGAACGGCTCCACGGCTCACGCGCGAGTACGCGCAAAACTTTTTGGTTAGGTCTTGACATCATTTTGCAATAGTAGTATAATTTAGTTTATAGAATATTAACACTTGTTATTGGAGCCTATATGAAGAGAATTATTTTTCCAACTGTTGCGCTGCTTATACTGGCGCTTTGCTTATGTCTTTCGGCATGTAATGAGCCTGAGGCGCAGCAGCACGAAATAACGCTGTATGACAATGATACCGTCATCGGCACGCGAACCGTTACTGTAGGAGAGGAATACGAGCTTGGGCTGCCGATGCGGCAGGGATACAGCTTTCTCGGCTGGTACAGCGCGCCAAGCGGTGGATTGGCACTGACCGATTCTTCGGGCGGCAGCGCAGGAATGAGCTGGACCTCGGACAGCATATCCTCAGCATACGCGCAGTGGAGTGCGAATGATTACAAGATAACGTTCGACTACAGAACCGATGAGGAGCCGACGGTTAAGGATATATCCGTTGCGTACGACGAAAAGATCACCGCAGGCATACCCGTACCGCGCAGGTCGGGATATTCGTTCCTCGGTTGGTACACGGCAACGGTGGGCGGAGATATGGTTGTCGACCGTCGCGGAAAGCTTCTTGCAGACTATGAAGTATATAACGCAGCTGCATTTTCGATCAGTGGCGAAGGAACGGTGCTTTACGCACGTTGGGGTGACAAAAAGGTTACGTTCTCTTTCGTGGCGGGTGACGGTACGCCTGTTGAGGATATAACGTTCGGTGTGGGAGACGTGATCAACGAATTTCCCTCATCGGCACTCAATAACCACAGCTTCGTGTCATGGTGCTATGAGCCGACGATGAGCTCCGAGGTCACTTTCCCTCTCGTTATCACCGATGACATTGACGATTACGTTACGCTGTACGCGAATTTCCTGTCCGGCTCGCTGGATATTCTGACGTTTAAGACCATATCCTCCACTGCTGATAAGGAATACGAGGTTTCTTATTCCGGAGATGCCGAGGAAATAATCATCCCCGATCTCTACTACGGCAAGCCCATAACGCGCGTAGTACGTATAGATGCCCCGAACGCAAAAAAAAATAGTTATCCCTCATACCGTAACGGATATAGGAGACGGAGCGTTTGAGGGCTGCACGGAGCTTTTGGAAATAAACATTCCGCCCCTCGTAAAAACAATTCCCGACAGATGCTTCTCGGGCTGCTCGTCACTTACCGATGCTCCGCTGCCCACGGGTGTTGGCAAAATAGGGCAGGATGCCTTTGCCGGCTGTACGTCGATAACAGAGCTTATTCTCACTCCCGCTGTCAGTTCTATAGGCAGCGGAGCGTTCAGGGGAATGTCCTCACTTTCAGGCTTTACCATGAACGGAAAAAGTGAACGCTTCACCGTAAAGGACGGAGTGCTTTATTCAAACATCGGAAATTCCCTGTATCTCATTCAGTACCCCGCAGCAAAAGAGGCAGACACCTACGAAATAGATGCGGCGACAGCGAAGATATCAAAATACGCTTTCAGCAATACGAAGATAACCTCTATTGTTATCGGTGGCAAGATATCATCTATTGAAAAAGGAGCGTTTGAGGGCTGCAAGAGCCTTGTCAGCGTTACCATAACGAGCAATGCTGTTTCGTTCTACATAGACGCGGATGCGTTCAAGGACTGCTGTAATCTGAAAGTAATGAAAATAGAGCTTTCAAAAGCCCCAACCCTCAGCGCATCTGCCTTTGAGGGAGTTTCAAGCACCTTTTCGGTCTACGTTACAAGCGATATGATACGAAGCTATCAGACCGCATCGAATTGGCGTAACATCTCCGAGCGCATCTTCTCGCTTGGCACCATTTTTGGCAGCTTTGCCGTTGAGGAAGTAGAAGGCGGATACACTATAAGACACTATTTCGGTACCGAAAAAGAAGTCGTTATCCCCGAAATACTCAATGCAAAGCATATAGTCGGAATATCCGAAAACGCATTCTCATTCTCCTCGATGGAGAAAATAACCGTTTCAAAGTACGTTACCAATATAGGAGACAACGCCTTTGCCGAATGTACGTCGCTTCGGGCGGTAATCCTTGAATGTGAGCCGCCGATACTCGGCAGCGGTGCTTTCAATAACGTTTCCGAGGACTTTGGAATATATATCAAAAATACAACTCAGGTACTTGACGCCTATAGACAATCCGAATACTGGAAAGAGCTTTCCGAGTACATCTGGAGCTATCAGTAAAACTTGACTTTACGGAGGACAAAATGAAAAGAATAATCATTACGCTCATCTCTGCATTTCTTCTCATAACGGCTTGCTTCTCACTTGCGGCATGCGATCGCACAGAGGGCACGGATGAAAGCAAAATAACCAACCTTACCTACAACGGTGAGAGCATCAGCTGGAGCAGCGTTAAGAACGCAAAGAGCTATAAGATCAGCATAAACGGCGGCACTGAAATATTGATCGGTGTCTCGGGCGGAACTCTCAGCTACAAATACGATGCAAATGGCGAGGACTTTGATTTTCATATCGAGGCAATCGTCAAGGAGGACTCGGAGGATAACCCCGAATACACGATACACTTTACGAACATAGGAACCGTCAGCGGTGTTAAGGTCGAAGCAGGCGAGCTTCGGTGGGATGCGCTTGACCGTGCTGAAAAGTACGAGGTCATGTACAACGGAGACATTGTTGCCGAAAGCATAGGCACCGTATCTTACGCGCTCGGCGAGGGGGATTTTGCCTGCAAGGTAAGAGCACTCAGCGGCCTTACCGACGTTGTTGACGGCAACAATCCTTATTACTCCGTTTGGAGCGAGACCGTCAGCGGTAGGATACTTCCCTCACCCAAGAACCTCACGTACGATTCCGAGAGCTTCACTTGGGAACGGGTCGAGGGTGCTTCGGCTTACGTAATAAGGATAGCAAACGAAGAATTCACATCGGTTTCAAATAAATTCTCCTACACGGCGGGAGAGAACGATTTCACCGTTTCGGTACGCGCAGTCGGTAACAGCTCCGATAAGGTATACGACTCAGCTTTCGGTGAGTCCAAGAAATATACCTACATAACTCCTATAGAGGGCCTTGACGTTGTTGACGGTGTGCTGGTATGGTCTGCCTCGGAGAACGCGGTACGCTACAGAATAAAGGTCAACGGACTTGTGCAAAATCAGGAGCTTACCGAAAATGAATTTTCCGCTTTATCAAGCGGCTCAAGCTACAGAATACAGATAATGCCTATAGGAGACGGAGATTTCTGGTTCTCGCGTTGGTCTAACGAAATAACCGTCAACATACTCCGCAGCCCCGTTGTGTCATACGGTGACGGTGTTATAAGATGGAATCAGGTTACAGGCTCGGCAGGATATGAGCTTAAAATAACGAAGAACGATACCGTCGTACACACTGCAACGCTCGGACAAGAGGTATTCGTTTACAATTACGCGTTTGAGGAAGCGGGCGATTATCTCGTTTCGGTAAAAGCTACCGCGCTCGGAACAGGCGGAATATACGAGTCAAAATTCAGCCAACCATACTCTGTGAAAAGACTCGCAACCCCGAAAAACGAGCAGATAGTCAACAGACCGCTTGAACAAAATCAGGTATCTGTAAACTTCTCCCCCGTTGCAGGTGCCACAAGCTACTCGCTCCTTGCCGACGGTGTTGAGATAGCAACGGCAAGAAACGCCTCTACGTTCTCGGTGGATCTTTCAAAAATGACCTCTAAGAACGAGGAATCAGCCGTAAACTTCAAGATATACGCAAAGGGCTCCGTAACAAATGCAGGTGCGGTGCTTGATTGCCTTATCCCTCTCGAATTCAACGTTACAAAGCTGGCGACTCCCGCAAATCTTTCCATAAACGGAAATCAGATCTCATGGGATTCGGTAAACCACACAAGCAAATACGTTCTTACAATAGACGGCAAACGTACTGAGGTAACAACCACCTCCTATACCCTGACAGACCTTTCGGCAGGTATGCACACTGTATACGTTCAGGCTATGGGTAACGGTGAGGAGGTCATAACGGGTAGCTTCTCCACTCCTCTTGAGATCAAAAAGCTCGCAACTCCCTCAAACCTTATTATCGCAAACGGACTTCTCACATGGGGTATGGTTGCAGATGCAACAGCGTACAAGCTCATCCTTGGAACTACCGTTTACAACGCAGACTCCACGTACTTCGATATACTTGGCTATTCAAGCTACATTTCCGAGGGTACGGGTACGCAGATAAGCGTTTATGCAATAGGAAACGGCTCGAACGTTATTGACTCCGACGTTTCTGCGACAAAAACAATAAGCAAATACGAGCGTCCAAGCACAGTAAAAGTCACAGGAGATAACCTTGTATGGAATCCGTCCTCGACAGACGGTGTCAATTGCAATTCCTACAAGATCATCATTTCCGAGTACGGAGCTACGGATTACACCGTCAATGTCAGCGGCACGTCGTATTCCATGAGTAATTTTGAGCCAGGCACTTATACGGTCAAGGTAGTGGCTGTCGGTGATCTTGTAACCACAGTTGACTCCCCCGAATCGGATCCCTACCAATTCAACAAGCTTGAAGCTGTAAAGGAGCTTTACAAGAACGGCAGCTCATATTCGTGGGATGCGATATTCGGAGCTACCTCGTATGAAATAAAGCTCAGCAAGGATGCAACCTGGATAACCGTAAACGGTACATCATACACTCCCACCTTCACAACCGAGGGTGAGTTTGAGGTAAGCATCAGAGCTATCGGAGACGGTACGAAAGTTATAAACTCGGATATATCCTCCTTTACTCAAAGAGTTACAAGGCTGACTCAGCCCGTGCATCAGGAGGATATGACGAATTCCAATTCCTTTAAGGTTGAGGTAAGCGGAAACACTATCACCGTTACGCTGAGGAAGCAGGACGGTGCTAAGGGCTACAAGCTCTTTATCGGAGGAATTGAGAGAACCAGCGTTATAAGCGAAACCGACACAGAGATAACCTATTCGTTCACCATGACTACTGTAGGTGCAACGTACAGCGTTCAGGTTCAGATTATCGGAGGAACGTTCTCCTCGGGAGGAAATTACATGATAGATTCCAACAAATCCACCGAAATATCCGTCACCTATACGGTGTAAGCCGTGTGTAAAGCTTCATTAAAGGAGTTCAAGTAATGCGAAGTAAAATAATAGCGGTACTCACTTTATGCCTGCTGATGGCAGCGATGCTGCTTCTTTCGGGATGCGATGGGAGCGCATACGGCGGCGGTCTTGGCACAGGCGGATTTGGCACAGGCGGTCTTGGCGGAAATGACACTGCAAACGGTGACCAGAACGGTAATGATACCGAGGATACTATACCGCCCAATCAGATGCTCTCCTCAATAACGATTTATACAGACGTTACCGAGGTAGAGCGCGGAAACCCCATAACGCTTACCTATACCACCGTGCCTGACATTCCTCTGTACGATGACTACGGAAACCCGTTTGACAAATATCACCTTGAGATATATGCAAAGCCCGAGGGCGGAATAACCACACTGATAAGCCGCGGAAACACCTCCGAGCCTATCGTTTACGTACCGGAGCAATACGGAACGGTATATTTCTTTGCTCAGTACGTTGCTAACGGCAATTCGTTAAAAACCCGCTCGGAAGAGATCTCTGTTGACGTTCTCGGAAAGGGACTATCCACCCCCGAGCAGCTTATCGGCATTGCCGGCTCTGATCAGTCCTTCGGTCTTTCGTGTGATATAGACCTCGGCGGCATGACGTGGAACCCGATTGATTTTTCGGGTATTCTTGACGGTCGCGGATATACGATCTCAAATTTCGTGCTTTCAGGCAATACGGATAACCTCGGCTTCTTCGGCACACTTAACGGAACGGTTAAAAACCTGACGTTTGCCGACGTGAGCGTTTACACCAGAGCTAACAAATCCAACATAGGAATAATTGCAGGCACCAACAACGGTACCGTGTGCGACTGTACGGTATACGGAACGGTAAATGCCGCGGCATCAAAATACGTCGGTGCGCTTGTCGGTAACAATGCCGCGAGCGGCACGGTCAGCACCTGTATAAGCTACGCATCGGTCAATGCATCGGAATACGTCGGCGGTATTGTCGGAATATCATCGGGAACGCTTATCAGCTGCACAAACAACGGTGCCGTTTCCGGCTCCGGCTGCGTTGGCGGTATTGCGGGCGAGAGCACAGGTACGGCTGACACGCTTGAAAACAAAGGCTCCGTCACTTCGACGGCGGATTACACGGGCGGACTGTTCGGAAAAGTATCCGGTACTGTCAGCAAGCTCCAAAACTCCGCACCGGTTTATTCGGGCGGTGACTGTGTCGGTGGTATTGCGGGATATTACAATGCCACAGGTACCGAGCTTCTCGGCACGGGAGAAGTCAGCGGAAGATATAAGATAGGCGGCTTCTTCGGATATGCAACGGTAGATATAAACGGTCTTATCAACACAACCGAGGTAACGGGAAGAGCCTACGTCGGAGGTATTGTCGGACACACAACGGCAAATATCGCGAGCTGCGAAAACAACGGTGCGATAATATCCTCCGGTACGTTTACGGAAGAAAACCAGGCCCGTTCCTATGTGGGAGGCATCGCAGGCATCTGTGCCTCAATGGATAACTGCAAGAACTCTGTTGACGTAACGGCAGACGGAGCGAGAGTCGGCGGCCTTTGCGCTTACGCCTCGGGCAGTATATCCAACTCAATAAATGATGGAAGCGTTGTGGGCACGGAGATGGTTGGCGGTCTTTGCGGTATACTTTACGGCAATATTGTCAACTGTACGAACAACGGTCCTACCGTCGGAAAAAATCACACGGGTGGCCTTGCAGGCTGGTGTAACGGTAATCTGGTTGATTTTTCCACCAACAATGCTACTGTAAACGGTGAGAACTATACAGGCGGTATCATAGGCTACGCCTACAATACCATTGAGCTTACCGCAGCGCAGAACAATGCTGACGTAAACGGAGAGCTGTACGTTGGCGGATACGTAGGCTATCTGCGCACAACGGCAACCATAAGAGCTGCGGAAAACAACAGCATCGTAAGTGCAAAGGCTATAGTCGGCGGCATTATAGGTCACGGAATCTATACCGCACTTATCGACTGTGAAAACACAGGAACTATCTCCGCCGGCGGAACGTACATAGAAAACAACGTTGCTTATTCTGATATCGGCGGTCTTGCGGGAGTATGTAACTCAATATCAGGCGGAAAGAACTATGCTGATATTGTCGGATCAGCGAGCCGCGTTGGCGGCCTTTGCGCTTACGTTTCCGGTAATATCACAGGCTCCCGTAACGAGGGCGAGGTCAGCGGCAAGAATATGTGCGGCGGCCTTGCAGGATATGCGAGCGGAAACGTTATTGACTGTACAAACGTTGCCGCTGTCAGCGGAAAAGCATACACGGGTGGACTTATCGGATACTTTGCAGGTCCTAAGGCTGACAATTGCTGCAATGATGCCACCGTTACAGGTGACGACTACACAGGCGGTCTTATCGGATATGCAAGCAACGGCTTTGAGATCACGGCATCAGCCGTAAAGAATAACGTCGAGGGTGACAACTATACCGGTGGCTTTGTCGGCTATTCGCAAAGCTCGGCAACCATACGTAATGCAATAAACGATAACAGTATAAGCGGTAAGGCATACGTTGGTGGCGTGCTGGGCTACGGTGCGTCAACCGCGCTCTGCAATTGCGAAAACTACGGAGACGTTACGTCCTCGGCTACCGTAAGTGAGGGCGGTGTATCCTTTTCATATCTTGGCGGTCTCGCAGGCTACTGTGCTTCTGTTACCGACTGTCTTAATGCTACCGATATCGTTGGCTCAGGTGCAAGAGTCGGCGGTATTGCAGGCGTGATAAACGGTACCGTTACCGATTCCAGAAATGACGGAGACGTTACGGGTAAAAATCAGGTAGGCGGTATCGGCGGTTACGTTCTCGGTATTATTGTGCAAAGCTCAAGCTTCGGCAACGTCAGCGGTAAGGAGCAGACAGGCGGTATCGTCGGTTACTTTGCAGGCACAAGACTTGAGGGCGGAAGCTTCAGCGGAACCGTCAGCGGTACAAACCAGGTAGGCGGTCTTATCGGATACTCCCACAACGCCCTTGAAATTAACGACTCTATCTGCTCGGCAAACGTTACAGCGGATAATTACGTTGGCGGATATATCGGATATGCATCTTCCTCATCGAATTTGAGACAGCTTGTAAACAAAAATCAAATAAACGGAAAATCCTTTGTCGGTGGTATTCTCGGCTACGGAAGATCGGCTAATTTCTACGATTGTGAAAACCGTGCCGCAGTAACGTCAACAGGCTTTACCACCGAGAGCGGTGTTAATTATTCATACACGGGTGGCATTGTCGGCTACCTTGGTGCAGGAAGCATCACAGGGGCTAAGAACTCAGCGAACGTAAGCGGTTCTTATTCCCGTGTCGGTGGTATTGCGGGTTATGCCGCGGCTAATATCTCCTACACAGAGAGCAGCGGCAACGTGATCGGTGCCGATCAGGTCGGCGGCATTGCGGGCTATACCTCGGGAAATCTCAGCGAGTGTACCGTTTCGGGAACTGTGAGCGGTACGGCAAACGTTGGCGGCCTTTTGGGCTACACTGCGGGAGCCAGAATAGATTACTGCATATCTTCGGCAGCGGTCAACGGCACTGAGACCGTCGGTGGTCTTATTGGCTACACTTACAACACTTTTGAGATAAATGAATCCGAGAACAGCGGAGGCATCAGCTGCGAGGGTGAGCACGTAGGAACTCTGCTCGGTCAGGCAAGAGCTGCAATATCTGTTAAGGAAACCGAAAATACAGGTAAGCTTATCGGCTCTTACAAGGGCTCTGTCGGATCGCATACCTCATCCGCTTCGGGAATTATCCATATTGCAGAGCTTACTGTAACGCAAATATCGAGCACGGATTCGCTCACAGCAGAGCTTATCGGTGCATCTGCCACAGCAGGCAGCACGGAAACCGAGCTTTCCGTCACAGTTAAGCTCATAGAGGGCGAGCAGACTTCGGGCTCGGAAATAGTCGTTGCTGTTATCGCATCGGATGAGAACGGAAACACCGATTACAGATATTTCACTCTTTCGGTAGTGTAACTGCCGATTTAACAAAATACACAATTGTTTTTGAGAGGTTAAGCTTATGTATTTAAAAATAGCCGCTATAGTTTTTGGAGCAATATCGCTCATCACTCTTATTCTTTACGGAATTGACAAGCTCAAGGCAAAGCTCGGAGCATGGAGAATACCCGAAAAGGTGCTTCTCGGCTTCTCGTTCTTCGGCGGTGGGCTTGGCGGTGTTGTTGCAATGCTTCTTTTCCACCACAAAACAAGGCATTGGTATTTTACAGCTGTCAATATAATAGGTCTGCTGATACAGATCGGTGTGCTTGTCTATCTTATGATAGCAACCGTGTGAAATATCGCATAAGGAAGTGACTGTTTCGTTCAGGCGCAATCAAAAAATGGCGGGGTAGAAAGAAATTTCTGCCTCGCCACTGTTTTTATTTATCAATCGTTATCGCCTATCATGATTTTCAGTATCTCGCGGTCGGTCTGTCTCATTCCGTCTCGTGCAAGGCGGCATATATTTGCAATAGTATTTTCAACTCCCTTGGTAACTATACCGTCCCCTCCGAAGAACTGATTTCCCGTGCGGAAGAGATTAAAGCCGAGAATACCGTTTTCCACCGCGGTTGCTATCTTGGCGGCACAGCTTGCCTTCGCACCGTCACAAATAACACCCGAATCTATCGCGAGAGCATTTACGAGAGTGTGAGCTATCTCGCGGAAGCCACCGCCGTGCAGATACGCGATACCCGCTCCTGCCGCAGCGCCCGCCGCTACCGCTCCGCAGTATGCTGACAGTGTACCGATGCCCTGCTTTATATGTATGGTAAGCAAATTAGAGAGTGCCAAGGCACGGTAAAGCTTCTCGCGCGGAAGCTGCATGCTCTGCCAATAGATTATTACGGGGATAGATGCCGTCATTCCCTGATTTCCGCTACCCGAATTTATTATTACGGGAAGCTCGCAGCCGTTCATCCTCGCGTCACTTCCTGCGGCGGCATACGCCTTTGCTCTTATGCTTATATCCTCCGTATAAGAGGACAGGTAAACCTTACCTATATTCGCGCCCCAGTTACCCGAGATGCCTTCCTCTGCAATAGCCATATTATAGGCTATCTGACGGTCAAGCGTGTCCTTTATATCCTCAACGTCCACCGTGTCGGCAAACTCAACTATCTGCTCAACGGAGATGTCGCTTTTCTTCTTTGCCACGTCGGCTTCTACCTTGCCCTCGTATATATCCTCACCGTTCTTTTTTATAAGCACGATATTTGTGTGCCGCGATGCAATACGGGCAAAGACGGTGTCCTCACCGTGCTTCAATTGCACGGATATATCGAATGCCAGCTCGCTTTCGGCTATCGATACGGTGATCGGAAGTGTTTTTATTACCTCGCGCATTTTTGCGATATCTTCATCGGTTATTGCGGAAAGTACCTCCAGGCGCGCATCAGCAGCACCGCCGACAATTCCCGCAACAGCCGCTGCCTCAATACCTCTCATACCTCCCGTGTGCGGAACGACGGCGCTCTTTGCGTTTTTGATTATATTTCCGCTGACGGAAAGCTCGCACGTCTCGGGGAAAGTACCCAGCACGGCTCTCGCTTTAGCGCAGATGTATGCTATAGCTATCGGCTCGGTACAGCCCATGGCGGGTACCAGCTCTTCTTTCAGTATATTACAGTATTCAGAATATTTTTCCTTTGTTAAATTCGTACTCATAAAACATCCTTTTCTTTACAGTTTATATACACAAAGATGACTTAAAAATATATGCTGAAAAATCTTGGGGCACAGAGCCTTTCGTTTGCCGCCGATGCGAAATCGCATACCCTTGTGCGGTACGTCTTGCCGCCGTTTTCGAACTCAATTGAAAACGCATAGTTTACACACGCCCCATGCTCTATCGGCATAAGAGTACACCGAGAGCTTGGCGAAACAGGCTCACTTACAAAAGCCTTTGCACTATGTTCCACTAGGAATTTCCCCGCATTTCAAGATATATGTAATTTTACTATATTTTTTCGATACTGTCAATGGGTTTAGAATTTTAAAGAATTTTAAAGACGAATTTTGTTACATATTTTTCGAATTTTTGTGCAAAATATCTTGAAAAGCAGCAACAATTGTGATATAATTATAAATCGGGTGATTTTGCATAAGCAAATACCTTGGAAAGGATCAATAATATGGAAAAGAAAGAACGCAGAGTTGGTACAGTATCAAGAGGTATCCGCTGCCCTATTATCCGGCAGGGTGACGATCTTGCAAGGATCGTTACGGACAGTGTGATCGAGGCTGCCGAATACGAGGGCTTCTCCCTCCGTGACAGAGACGTTATATCTATCACTGAATCCATAGTAGCAAGAGCGCAGGGCAACTACGCATCTGTAAACGATATTGCAGAGGACGTTCGCACAAAGCTCGGCGGTGAAACTATCGGAGTTATTTTCCCTATCCTTTCAAGAAACAGATTTGCTATCTGCCTTCGCGGTATAGCAATGGGTGCCAAGAAGATAGTTCTTATGCTCGGCTACCCCTCCGACGAGGTAGGTAACGAGCTTGTTAGTCTCGATAAGCTTGATATGGCAGGCATCAATCCGTACAGTGATGTGCTCACTCTTGAAAGATACCGTGAGCTCTTCGGTGAGAATAAGCATGAGTTTACGGGAGTTGACTACGTTGACTATTATCAGAATATAATAAAGGATGCAGGCTGCGAGGCTGAAATCATTTTCGCAAACCGCCCCACCGCTATCCTTAACTATACAGACCGTGTTCTTACCTGCGATATCCATACACGCGCACGCACTAAGCGCATCCTGAAGAGCGCGGGAGCTAAGATCGTACTCGGTCTTGACGATATCATGACCGCATCCGTAAACGGCTCGGGCTATAATGAGTCCTACGGTCTGCTCGGCTCAAACAAATCCACTGAGGATACCGTTAAGCTCTTCCCCAAGGAGTGCCGCGAGCTTGTTTTCGATATTCAGAAAAGAGTGTTCGACCTGACAGGCAAGCACGTTGAGGTTATGGTTTACGGTGACGGTGCGTTCAAGGATCCCAAGGGTAAGATCTGGGAGCTTGCAGACCCTGTTGTATCCCCCGCATTTACCGACGGGCTTGTAGGTACGCCCAACGAGCTCAAGCTTAAATATCTTGCAGATAACGATTATAAGGATCTTTCGGGCGAGGCTCTCAAGGCAGCGATCTCCGAGAGCATCAAGGCCAAGGGAGATAACCTTGTCGGCAACATGGCATCGCAGGGTACTACTCCTCGCCAGCTGACAGATCTTATCGGCTCGCTTTGCGACCTTACCTCAGGCTCGGGTGACAAGGGTACGCCGGTCGTTCTCGTTCAGGGATATTTCGATAACTATACAAACTAATAAAAAGTTAAGCACGGTGCCTGCCTTACATGCGGTACCGTGCTTAAAAAAGGCTGTTATGAAAGACGGATTTATAAAATTTAAAAACAGATACATAGGCGATAAGGCTTTCTACCGCAGTGTGCTCGGCATTGCCGTTCCGATGATGGTACAAAACGGAATAACAAACCTCGTCTCCCTGCTTGACAATATCATGGTCGGCAGGCTTGGAACCGAGGCAATGTCGGGAATATCCATTGTCAATCAATTTATATTCATATTCAATCTGCTTATATTCGGCACTGTTTCGGCAGCGGGAATATTCACCGCTCAGTATTACGGTCTGGGTGATAACGACGGTATAAAATATACGTTCCGTTTAAAGCTGCTTGCAAATTTCATCGCGGGAATACTCGGCGTTGTTATTTTCGGGATATTCAGCGATGAGATAATAAATCTGTTTCTTTTCGAGAGTGAAAGCACGGGAGACCTTGTGCTGACGCTCGGCTACGGAAAGGAATATCTTGCGGTAATGCTTTTCGGTCTTATACCGTACGCTATATCTCAGGCTTATGCATCAACAATGAGAGAGACGGGCGAGGTCGTTATCCCAATGGTATCGAGCATTGTTGCGGTAGTTACCAATTTCGTGCTCAATATCGTGCTTATATTCGGTTATCTCGGCTTCCCTGCCCTCGGTGTTGCGGGAGCGGCAATAGCCACCGTAATATCACGCTTCGCAGAGCTCTTGACCCTAGTGGTATACGCGCATACGCACCTCTCACGCTTCCCCTATATTGTCGGGGTATATTCATCACCTAAGATACCCTCCGCGCTTTTCGGGCAGATTGCCGTTCGCGGCATACCGCTGATGCTCAACGAGTTTTTTTGGGGTATTGCCATGACCATGCGAAATCAGTGCTACTCAACGCGCGGTCTTGACGTTGTTGCGGCGCAAAATATATCTACAACCGTATTTAATCTTTTCAGCGTAGTGTATATGGCGCTCGGCTCCGCCGTTGCAATAATCATCGGAAAGCTGCTCGGTGCAGGAAAGCTTGAGGAGGCAAAGGATACGGACAGAAAGCTGATAACCTTCTCCATTTTCGCAGGAATGCTCATGGCGGCTCTTATGGCTTTAGCAGCGCTCTTCTTCCCTAAAATATACAATACCACCGATACCGTGCAGAGTCTTGCAGCTTACATGATGATAATTTCGGGATTGACAATGCCGTTCCATGCGTTTGCAAACGCGGCTTATTTCACTCTGCGCTCAGGTGGTAAGGTTATCGTAACTCTGCTATTCGACAGTGTATTTATGTGGGTAATAGTTATGCCGGTGTCTATAATATGCGCATACTTTACGACTATAAACGTATACCTTCTTTTTGCTATATGCCAATGGACAGATGCACTCAAGGTCGTCTTCGGAGCACTGTTTTTAAAACACGGTGGCTGGGTAAACACCATAGTCGAGCGTACTGAAAACGCAGAAGCTGCGAACGCACAATAAATGCTACTTTTTTGCCATAGCGTCACAAGTATTGGCTTGCCAAGCAAAGGCGGTTATGATATAATCGGGATGTGGGATAAATTCGCCCACACCCCGATTTTTTTGCAAAGGAGCAAACGAGATATGAAAAGTGTAAAAATCATAAAACCCGAGGTAATAGGCAATATATCTCCCGAGATCTACGGTCATTTTTCCGAGCATATAGGCGGAGTTTTTTACGGTGGACTTTGGGTAGGAAAAAATTCGGATATTCCCAACGAGCGCGGCTTCAGAAAGGATGCGCTGGAGTATCTCAGACGTATAAACGTTCCCGTTCTGAGATGGCCCGGAGGATGCTTTGCCGAGACCTATAATTGGCGTGACGGTATAGGAGAGGACCGACCCGTGCGCCATAATTGGTGGACAAGGAATGACGGAAGGTATGAGAGCAACGAGGTAGGCACTCACGAATTTTTCGATCTGTGCGAGCTTATCAGAGCCAAGGCTTACCTTGCAATAAACGTAACCTCCATCACCCCTCTCGAAGCGCGCGAATGGCTTGACTACTGCCTGTCTCCCAAGGGGAGCACAACTCTCGCTATCGAAAGAGAGAAGAACGGGCATCCCGAGCCTTTTGTTATCGATTACATAGGTGTTGGTAACGAGAACTGGGGCGGCGGCGGTAACATGACCCCCGATTACTATGCTCTTGAATACAGAAAATTTGCAACGCTGATAGACAATATTTGCGCCGCTTGCGGAAGCGAGGCACGCCTTGTTGCCGGCGGAGCTAACCATACCGATTACAAATGGACGCACGATCTTGCGCAAAATCTTGCCGACACGTGGAGAACGCCCGGCTGGGGTATGTCCTTCCACTTCTATACGACGAAGGCGGGAGACTGTGTAGATTACACTGTCGATGACTGGAATAAAACGATAGCCCTTGCATCGGCAATAGAACCTGCGCTCCTGCGCCACAATGCTATTACCGAGGGCTTCGGCATCGGGCATAAAATGAAGCTTGTTATTGACGAATGGGGCTGCTGGCATCCCGACGGCTCAGGCCCGAGCCGCGGATATAATCTGTTTGAGCAGCAGTCAACGATGCGCGATGCTGTTGTGTCAGCTCTGTCGCTCAACGTATTTAACAACCACTCCGACAAGGTATATATGACAAACGTTGCGCAAGTTTGCAACAATCTGCACTGCCTGCTGCTTTGTGACGGTAAGGACAACCTTATAACCACCCCGACTTATCACGTTTTCGATATGTATAAGTTTCACATGGGTGCCGAGGCACTGAGAACGCTTGTCGATGAAAAGAGCATCTCCGCTTCCGCCTCCGTAGCTGACGGTTACGTCACGCTGACCCTTGCCAACACAAGCTGCGAGTGTGACGAGGAGTTTAGACTTGAGCTGCTCGGTGCGTGCGCTGAGCCTATAGCCGAAGCTAAGCTTCTCAGCTCCCCCGATTATCGCGACTGCAACACCTTTGACACCCCCGAGCGTGTCAAGCCTTGTGACATATCCGTTGATATAACAAAGCCCGTCTCGCTCCCTCGCGCCTCGGTGCTTTCAATTAAAATAAAGCTTAAATAACCGAGGCTGTCGCATTTAGCGAGGGCGAAAACAAAATTGGCGGGGTAAAAAAATTTCTGTCTAGCCACTGTTTTTTATATCTATCAGAGAATAAAGGTTGAAAAACTTTGTTTTTTATGATAGAATATATGAAAAACAAAAGAGGCAGCTATGTTTGAGTATTTTTCGGATATGAGCGGTGAGCTTGGCGAGAGATACGATACCTTGCTTATGGATCTGCGCTCAGGCAGCAACTCTTTCTTCGCCTCCTACCGCGCACTTGTGGAATGCTTTGTAAAAACAGTGGTTTCGGACAGCCCATATAAAGAGAGCCACAGAGAAAAAACTCTCATGCATATTATCTCATCAACAGAAATATCCGAGTACATGCGAGAAACGGTAGGTATTCCGCAAACAGCACACCAAAAGGTGAAGAACTATATTCTTAAAATAAACAAGCAGCTTCACGGCCGCGAAAAGGAATTTGATGACGAATTTGCGAAGAGCTATCTTTTCGCCTTGTATGATTTCACAGCGCCTTACGCACACTATTTGGGTATAAATACGACTCCCGTCACCGAGGTTGACATACTCGATACTTTTATGGCGAATTCCGAGGCATACACACAAGCCTTGGCAACGGGCGCAGAGAACAGCGAAGCGATACTTGAAGGCATCGGGCACATTGACGTGCAAATGAGTGAGCTGAGAGATAATAAAAGAGCCTCAGCAGCACGCGAGCTGCCAAGAGCAACGCTCCAAAAGACTCATCGGAGACAGAAAGGCTGATAGATGATATCAGAGAATGCTCCGATCTTTATAACGTATATTTCGGAAGCAAAACCGACTATTTGCGCCAAAAGATATGCTGTATACTCCTATCTTTCTTCATAATAGCGGCAGGTGCTTTGAACACGTACGTATCCTTTAAGGCACACGAATTTTACAGTCCTTTTGCAATTCCTGAAAATTTATGGCATATTACGGTTATATTCTTCATGTTCAAGCTCATAAGAACAAGCTACGCCATGCCGCGCGCCAAGGCGGTTTTCATCATGCCTGTAGAATTCAGCCCTCTTTTCCAAAAGAAAATAAGCAAAAAATACCGAGTAATTATGCGATTTGTTGTAACGTCACTTGTTTTCCACTTGATAATTTTTGAGTACGAAAATTTGACACGCCTACCGTATATCCGCTGGTATATAGTAATATCGTCAGCTATAATTATTGCATCCTATGCGCTGCTGCACGCAGCACGGCGTATGTATCTCGAATACATCGCCCTAGCTCACAGGCTCACCGCCCCACACAGCAAGAGCTTCGTTTTATTTGAGTTTCCTGTCTTGGACAAATATTTTTCCGAGGAAGAATACACGAAAAACATTTACGGGGGAAAGAAAATAAGATATCCTAAATAAGAGATGAGAGAGTCGGCATTCGCTAATTGACTCTCTCATCTCTTATTATTTGGGTATCAAATCTTTATCCCCACCGAGTATAAGCTCAAGATCTGATACGCCGAGCGTATACGCGACCTCACTTATAGTGGTAAGCCTATCAATTCCGTTTTTTACCCATCCCTTTGCCGTTCGGACTTCACACCCGTGAAGCTCTGAGAATTTCGCTATTGTGCGAATATCAGGGTTGGATTTGATAAGACGGCGAAGATTTTTACCAATGTCAGCCTTTCGGCTTTCGGGCATCTGTCTTGCCATGAAATCCACCTCCTTTGCACAATAACGCGCCGAAGGCTTATATTCACGGCATCCTATAACAACCTGAATTCAATACGTCTCAGGTCGTTATCGGTTAAGAACGTCCACCTTCCCTAAAAAATAAGTTGGTGGTACATTCCTTAGTGGTTATATTTTACACCATTTGTCAATCGATGTCAAGAAAAAAGTCGAAAAGGTGAAAATTTCCGCCACTATACACATTGATGATCATGATATATAATGTATTTATCACGTTTTATAAAGGAGAAATTTATGAGCAATACCGAACCTCTTTACGTTGCCAAAAAAAGCATCTTACCCGCTTTTACTATCTGGAAAATTCTTTTCTTCTGGCTTATCGTTCCGACGGTACTTCTGATCGCTGATATAATCAAGCGCAAGTGCTGGAATGTTGAATTCTACGATACGTACGTAATAATAAAATCGGGCGTTATCAACAGAAACGAAAGCAAGAGCATATTCCCGAAAGTTACAGCAGTAAATACTACCGTAAACATATTCGGCTACGGTGACGTTCACGTTGACGTTATCGGCAAATGGGACGTTTCGCTTAATGAAGTTTGCGACCCCAAGGGCCTTAAAAATTTCCTTGAAAACCACATCGTTGACGGAAAAACCGTTAATTCCATGGGTAACTCTCCCTTTATGCCTATGGTATAAAAGGCATAATTTTAAAAAACGGCTTGAGCACAGGAGGTTGCCCAAGCCGCTTTATTTTTATCAGTAATTGCTTATGGGAAGCTCGGTATTATCCTCGCCCTTTTCTATGGCTACTATCTTTACGTAATAGCTCATATTTTCATTCACCTCAACAAGTGCTCTCTCTCCGACCTTTTTTCCCATTATGGCAGAGCCGAGGGGAGATTCCTTGCTGACAAAGCCTAAAAGTGCATTCTGGCGCAGCGTGGTAACGATCTGTATCTTCTTTTCCGCATTCATTTTTTCGTTGAAGATAGTGACCTTATCAAAAAGTGAAACCGCCTCACCGTCTGTCGCTCCCTCGTCGAGATCGATGACCTTTGCCGTTCTTATCATTGCTTCAAGATAGCGGATGCGGCTTTCGTTTTTACGTTTATCGCGCTTTGCTTCCTTGTATTCCGCATTTTCGGAGAGGTCGCCGAATTCACGTGTTCTTTGCAGCTCCGCGCCAAGCTTTGGAGCAAGCACGCTCTTTCGGTATTTTATTTCCTCTTCCATTTTTTCTATGTCTACTTTGGTAAGCTCGTCGTACATTTTAAAATCAGTTAAGCTTGTTTACTATCTCAAGTGTATCTCTTGCGATAACGAGCTCCTCGTTAGTGGGAATAACGTATACTCTTACAGTGGAATCGGGAGTGGAAATTTCCATTTCCTCACCGCGCATAGCGTTCTTCTCAGCATCCATCTTAACGCCGAGGAATGCAAGCTTTTCGCACACGTATGCACGGTATTCGGGAGTGTTCTCACCGATACCGCCCGTGAATACGATAGCATCCGTACCGCCCATTGCGGCAATGTAACCGCCGACAAGCTTTGTCAGCTGATGGCAGTACATCTTCTTTATGAGGATGCATTTCTCATTACCCTCCGCTGCGAGCTTGCATATCTCCTGGTTATCGGAGGTAATGCCGGATACACCGAGCATGCCCGACTTCTTGTTCATCATCTTATCTATTTCATCGGCTGTGCTGACCTCGCCCTTCTTCATAAGATAGGGGATAATAGCAGGGTCGATATTACCGCATCTTGTACCCATCATGATACCCTCAAGAGGTGTTACACCCATAGAGGTATCGAAGCACTTGCCGCCCTTTACCGCGGAAACCGATGCACCGTTGCCAAGGTGGCAGGTAACAACGTTAAGCTCAGGATTGCCGATAAGCTCTCCTGCTCTTGCCGCAACAAATCTGTGCGACGTTCCGTGGAAGCCGTAACGACGTATCTTATACTTATCGTAATACTCATAGGGTAAGCCGTACATATATGCGTAATCGGGCATTGTCTGGTGGAAGCCTGTATCAAATACGGCAACCTGAGGTACGCTCATTATCTTCTCGCACTCAACGATGCCCTTGAGGTTTGCGGGGTTATGTAAAGGTCCAAGATCGATACACTCCTCAATGGTTTTCTTAACCTCCTCGGTAACAAGCACCGAGCCCGAAAGCTTTTCTCCACCGTGAAGAACTCTGTGACCTACCGCACTGATCTCGTCAACAGACTTGATAACTCCGAGCTTTTCATCAACAAGAGTATCAAGCACGAGCTGCAATGCCTCTGCATGCGTGGGCAGAGATACGGCAACCTTGTAGTCCTCTCTGCCGGGAACCTTGAACTTAAAACCGGACTTTCCGCCGATCTCCTCGCAAATTCCCTTTGCGATAACAGCCTCGTTCTCCATGTCGATAAGCTGGAATTTGAGCGATGAGCTGCCTGCGTTAATAACAAGAATTTTCATTTATTTTCACCTTTCAAAATAATATTTTATGCAATTGAGCCGTAAGTAATGCCGAATATGATTATGGCAAGTATAGAAACGGTTGCACCGAGCAACGCACCACAAAGCACCTGCAACGGTGTATGACCGACAAGCTCCTTGAGTTTCTCGGTTCTTATCGCTTCATCCTTGCTCGATAACATGCTGTTTATTATATCGGCTATCTGCTTGATAGAAGTGGCGTGCTTGCCCGCCTCAAAGCGAACACCCGATGCATCGTTCATAACAATGATAGCAAGGATGCCGGAGATTGCGAATATCGGACTAAAAAGCCCGCATCCCCAACCTGTAAGCACTGCAAGAGACGTAACGGTAGCAGAATGTCCACTCGGCATTCCACCGTCACCGAAAAGACGGGATATATCGAATTTTCTGTTCACCGTCAAATTTATAATGATCTTTATTATCTGCGCGATAAGCCAAGCGCTGACAGGTACCATCAGCATAGGATTGGTAAACATATCCTTTATCATTTCTAATACAAACATAAATCGCTCCACGTTTTTTGAGATATTATTTGACTGTCGTTAATTTTCCTCTGTGCCGGGGATGGTAGTGTCACCGTTTGCACCAACGTATACGTCGTAATACTTAGCCATGAAATCGGCAATGTCGTGCTCGGTTATCTCTTCCTTGCCCTCGAACTCGGTAGTTACATAGTCCGTAACCGCTGCAAGCTGATCCTCCTCAAGCGGAATTCCCTCTGCCTGAAGCGTTGCATCTATCTTGCTCGAAACCTCCGCACGGTATTCCTCCTCGGTCTCATAGCTGCTCTTGTCGATTGCAAGCACCTCGTTGAGCGTACCGGTTATCTCTTCAACGGTCTGTTTGGCATCACCGTCAACTCCCGCATTGTCAAGAAGCATCTGTACCGCCATTTCGGTAAGCTTATCGGCAATAGGAGTAAATCTTTCGTTTCTGTCAAGCTCCTTGCATATTCTTGTAACGGTTGACTGCCCGTTCTCGTCCGTGAGCATCAGGGCATCAAAAATACCTTGCCCCTCAGCTCCCAATACCCCCGAATCGGATATGATGAAAAGTATATTTACGGTTGTGGAAAGATCGTTCTTTACGTTGTCCTTATTACTCGTTTCAAAAACGTAAAGGAAGGAATTTGCAAAGCCGAGCAACGGCTCATCGTAAGTGAACTGTACAAGTCCCCTGTCAAACGCTCTCGGTAAAGCGCGGAACACGCCCGAAAGAATTGAGGTGATATAATTATCGTTTCCGATGCTTTCCACCATGGAATTGATCGTCTCTTTATTCTCGGCTGTAAGATTTGCAAAATCAACGCCTGCAAGGTCGCCGTACAGAACGAAGGTATTGAAGCAGTCACTTGCAACGTCACTGAGCTTTACAGCCTCACCCTCTACGTCAACCGTTATGAATTTCTCATAAACAAAGCCGACCTTTGTGTTAAGAATATTTACCGCGACGTTATTCTCGGCAGCATCAAGATACGTATGGTAGACGTTTGCTATAACCTGCGTATTGGTGGAATCGGGAAGCTCCTCCTCAGCGGTTTTTACTACGTGGGAGAGCGTTCCAACAGTTCCCGCAATCGGGAGCATGATAACGGCTGCAACAAGCACGCCCTGCACAAGTCCAACTGCCGCACCGAGTATTCGTGTGATAAAGTTATTATTCTTCTTTGTAAAGCCGAATATACCGCAAATAATAAGGTGAATTATCTTCGTTATTCCGTTCAGAAGCACGAACAGAAGTATAAAGAGCACGGGCACCGCAATCAAAAGAAGCGGTATTGCAAGAAGATATGCACCCGTTTCGGTTTCCAAACATTCAAGGAAAGCGACAATATTCTCAGGCAGCGTCACCCCCACTGAATTGATCATTGCGATCAGATCAGCCGTGGTCTTGCTTGAAAGAAATCCGAAAACCGTCGGATAAAGCTTGGTACATACAATGAACGAAATCACAGCAGAGACCGCTACCGTTATAACGCGCAGCACCTGACGCGAAAATCCGCCGACAAGCCCACTAAGAGCGGTTATAAGCGCAAACAACGCTATAAAGCCGTAAATTCCATAGTTGATAATTACAGGTAATTCCATAGTACCTCCTCAGTTGCTATTTATAAATTATTTTTCAGCACAGCCGCTTTAAGAACAGCGATCTGCGTTTTTGCATCTCTTATCTCGCCTGACATTACCATTTTATAAAGCTCGTCAAGCGTTGCGTACTCAACGTCAAGAAACTCGTCGTCATCAAGCTCGCGCTGGACAAACGTCAGCTCCTCCGCCATGTACATGTATATTTTTCGCTGATAAGGGCAGGCGAGGTGTCAAGCTCACCGAGAAACGTCATCTTCCCTGCGACCGCCCCCGTTTCCTCTCTGAGTTCTCTTTTCGCCGCGCTGAGCGGATCCTCACCGACAAAATCAAGCTTGCCCGCGGGAATCTCGTAAAACACTCTGTTATGAGCGTATCTGAATTGGCGCTCCATAATCACCCTACCGTCAGGCAGGATAGGTATAACGCACACCGCGCCCACGTGCAGACATATCTCACGGTATGACTCCTCACCGTTCGGGAGCAATACCTTATCGCGAACCAGATGCAGCACCTTGCCGTGGAATATATCCTCTCGGCAAAGCTGCTTTTCAACAAGCTTATCCGACACATCACACCTCTAAATATTTACATTTTTATTATATTTTAGCACCAAATACACCTTATGTCAAGAAGATTTACAAAACAAGCAGCTTGTTTCTATGTGCACAGTGAGGTTGTTTTTTATTCGCCTATCTCGTCTGCAAAATAAGCTCTTGTTCTGGCATATTTGCCGCACGCATCGGTTACGTCTATACGGAACCACACATTGTGCCCCTCGGGAGCGAGCTTTGCATTGGCAAAAAATGTGTCAAGCGAGAACGTTGCCTCGGTTACGGGCAGCCCATCACTTGATGCTACCGTCTGAGTATACCTATGATCGGTTATAAATCTTATTGCCGCTACCTCAGAGGTCTTTACGTGCACGACCCCGTCCTCTATGTAAAGCTCCTTTATCTCGGGCCCCGCCGAGGAATAGAAGTCTCCGCGCCTGAGGGCTTCAAATACCTCGGTATAATCAAGCGACGTTGCTTTCACGCACACCCATGCGCCGAAGCAATCGTTCTGCCCATGGCAATCGTCACCTCCGAGCGGATAGCACATTCTCTCGCCCTCGGCAAGAAGATCCTCTATGGGGCGTACCGTGTCACAAAGACCGCCTCTTGCACAGCCGTTATTTATCCATTCAACACCGAAAAATCCGCGCAGCCCCGTATAATCCTCCTTGCTTTGCAACGACCATACCGGATGATTGTAGCTGACAAGGCAGCCCTCCTCGGTTGCGGTATCTATTATCCACTGCACGAATTCCTTTGTATATTTTCTAGGATGCGTGCTTGCGGCGATCATCTCATCCGTAACGTGCGAGAGCGCATCTCCCCATACCGAGGTCTTAGCAAACGTGCGGCTGACACTCCTGTTTATTTCGGGGGAATATATATTTAAATGGTAGGTCTTGCAAAACGGCGTCCACTTCCCCTCATTTATAGCTATCTCATAGCTTGTTATGGGTAAGAAATCCTCGTCGGCAAGCTCGGGATGCGGTACCATTACCTCATGATCGGTATAAGCGACTATGGAATATCCGCGCGCCATGAACTGCTCCTTTATCTCAGCCGGAGTAAACGCTCCGTCAGAAACCGTTGTATGGCAATGCAGATTTGCCTTGTAAAATCTACCCTCATCGGGCAAGAGATATTTTTTCATGATAAGCTACCTCAAATATTTAATATATTTGAAATCATTTTAGCATTTTACCGCCTCACTGTCAAGCTGTTTTGCAAAATAACAAAAAAGTGATATTTTTTGTCAAAATTATATATTGCATTCGGGGCGAAGCTGTGGTAATATTGAATAGGAAATCAATTAAATCGGAAGGATGAATCTCATGAAACTCTCTGTTCTTACAAATTTATTCGGAAATATCAGCTTTGATGAAGCTCTTGCAAAATTTGAGAAGCTCGGCATTGAGGCAGTTGAGGTCGGCTGCGGCGGCTATCCCGGAAAAGCGCATTGCGACCCCGAAGTGCTTTTGAGTGACGATGCTGCTCTCGCAGAGTGGCTTGATACCATGAAGCGCCACAACGTTGAGCTTGCCGCCCTCTCGGTTCACGGCAACCCCGTGCATCCGAACAAGGAGCTTGCCGAGTCCTATCACAAGGATTTTGTCAACGCGGTGCTGCTCGCAGAAAAGGTTGGCGTTGATACGATTATAACCTTCTCCGGCTGCCCCGGCGGAAGCAAGAAGGACACGACCCCCAACTGGGCTACCTGCGCTTGGCCTGACGATTTTCTTGCAGTTCTCGACTATCAGTGGAACAAGGTGCTTATTCCCTATTGGAAAAAGACAGCAAAATTTGCAAAGGAACACGGCATCAAAAAAATCGCATTTGAGATGCACCCCGGCTTCTGCGTTTACAATCCCGAAACGCTTCTCAAGCTCAGAGCCGCTGTCGGTGATATTATAGGAGCAAACTTCGACCCCTCTCACCTTATCTGGCAGGGTATGGATCCCATTGCCGCTATCAGAGAGCTCAGAGGCGCGATATATCACTTCCACGCAAAGGACACTAAGATAGACAAGTATAACACCGCAAAGAACGGTGTTCTCGATACGAAGCACTACAGCGATGAAGCGGGGCGTTCATGGATATTCCGCAGCGTTGGCTACGGCAACGGACTTGACTATTGGAGAGATATGATCTCCAACCTGCGTCTTGCCGGCTATGACGGTGTTCTTTCCATTGAGCATGAGGACAGCCTCATGACTCCCGAGGAGGGTCTGTCTCACGCAGTTGCCTTCCTCAAGGAATCCATAATCAAGGACCCCAAGCCCGGTTCTATCAGCTGGGCGTAAACTAAGGTATACGGCAATGAAAAAGATACGTATAATATCCTGCAATCTGCGATTTCAAACGGTGGGAGACGGCGAGCAGCAGTTCATAAACCGCATCGATTTCCTTTGCCAAAGACTTCTTCAGCTTGATGCCGACGTTATCGGCTTTCAGGAGATCAAGCCTCAAATGCGTAAAATGATAATCACACGCATGCCCGGCTATGCACTGCTCGGTGCGGGGCGTGATAAATACAGACTTGACGAGGGCACGGTTATCGCCTATAAGCAAGCCGAGCTTATTCCCGAAAGACTTATCAGCGACATTCTTTCCCCGACTCCGCATATTCCGGGTACTACGTACGGCATCGATCAGAGCACGTGTCCTAGGATATTTTCCTCATGCGATTTTATGCCGATTGACGGCGGTAAGCCCTTCCGCGTGATGAATATACATACCGATCACATAGGAAAGCAAGCGAGGCTTCTTGAGGTAGAGCAGCTTCTCGCCTCATATAAAGAGCAGCAAAGCTTAAGGCCGATGACGACTTTTATCACAGGAGATTTTAACGCACTGCCCGATGCCCCTGAAATAAAGCTCATTACGGAAAGCGGAATATTCAGGGATATTTCCTCCGAGCTCGGCGGCACGTTCCACGGTTTCGGCAAATGCGACCCAAAGATGAAGATAGACTATATTTTTGCCGACTGTAACGTTCAGGTGCTTGATATCTTTGCCCCGCACGACGTGAACAACGGTATCTATTTCTCCGATCATGACCCCATAGTTGCTACGGTAGTCATTCCCGACTAAACAAAATAAAAGCTTATAGCACCGAGAGCGAGCACGAAGCTTTCTCGGACTGTAAGCTTTTTTCTTTATGTACTTGCATATATCAAGGGGCTGTCGCATTTAGGCGTAATCGAAAACAAAATTGGCGAGGTAGAAAGAAATTTCCGCCTCGCCACTGCTTTTTTATATCTGATCACAAAATAAAGGTTGAAGAGGCTGTCTCATTAAAACTGAGCTTAACGAACAATGAAATTCGATATTTTAGAGAAATAATCATCAATCATCTTGTTTTTCATTGGAATATTCCACAGAAAAGACTCTTTCGTAATTTTCATCAAGAGGTACATTAAACCGAAGAAAATACTTAGGAATATAATCATACAAGGATTCTCTGATATTTCCTCTTATATATGATTGAATTACGGTCAATTGTTCATACGAATAACTTATTATTCCGAAATTGCAATCGTATATTTTATCTTGATCATCTAACGTTATTTTATAGCCTGTTATAGATTCGGAGCTCGTAACAGTAATCAGAGTGACAAAATGTTACCGCGTGTGCTGTTTGCGGGAGCTATTTAAAAAATATAGGTTCATATATCGGATATTCGGTTGTGTTGTAATCCTCTATGTTTTCCGTATGCCAAAAATGATTTTCAGCTGTTAAAATTTTATAAAGTGCAAACACTATAATAGCAACAAATACTATCAGAACAAAAAACGTAATACCCTCTTTACCATCCTATTGCCCCCTCGAACATCTTCCATGGTGTCTGTTCAACGTTTAAGTCTGTTTGAGCAGCTGATGGGTGTCCCACTAAGTGAGCAAATGCATGAAGTTGAAATTTCCATGAAATGTCAATAATGATGTGTAGAAAACGGAAAATACGTGATAAATACCAAAATTTACATTGTAAAAGTGTACAAATTTACAAAGAAATAAAAAATCTTTGCAGTAACCCTATCGGTCATATTTTCTGATATGCAAGGCGCTCCTCTGTGCCGTACAGATATATAATACCGCAATATTCGAAGCCCGACTTTGCGAGTGCTCTTTGCATAGGTATATTATCTCTGTGAGTATCTATTCTGAGATTGCCGCACTGCTCGTAGCAATAATCGAAGCAAAGTCGGCTAAGCCCCATACCGTGCGCATTTTCAGCTACTGCTATGCGGTGTATAACGCCGTACGGTGCATCGTTTTTCCAGCCGCCCTCATATATTTCTTTATACGTTGGGTCCTCACCGACGTTGAAGTAGAAAACTGCAAGCAGCTCATCGCCCCGTGCTACCGTGTAAAGACGCCCGTTTGCGATATCATCACTTATAAGCTCTTTTTCGGGATAGCTTCCGCCCCATTGAGATGCATTTCCCGTATCCCTCATGAAAGCTCTTGCCGACTCATATATCGTCAGCACGCGAAAAAGATCGCTCGTGGTGCATTTTCTTATTTCCATACGTTCCCCTCATAAAACAGGTGCCGCACGATATGCTTTCCTTTATGGAGAACACACCGAACGGCACCCCGAATTTTAACACGTACGCAACTTACGTCACGATACTCAGCCGTAAGAGAGCTAAACACACGACTCTCTTACGGCTACGCAAAGCTATCAGTTCTCGCCGCGCTCCTGCTTGATGAAGTCCTGGATAGAAAGCATACCCTTGGAGATCATGAAGAACTTATCGTTGTAATCGTCAACGGTATTAGCAGCAATAAGGATAAGGAGCTTGATAAGCTCTGTGCTGAGCTCGGTATCGGTAAAGGGAGCTGTGAGACGGAAACGGATCTCTCCGTCCATGAAATCATAGTCAAAGCCGCCTCTTATCATACCGTAGTTAGCAACGGTAACAGCGATAGCACCCTCAACGCGTGCCTTCTCAGACATATTGAAGCCAAGGGGGCAAAGAATGGAGAGAGTTTCGGACTCAGCCAGGGATCTGATTATTATTCTGATAGGAAAATCATCGCCCTTTGCGCCTGTTGTAATGGTGAGCTTTTCGTCATCACGGTCATAAGTCCATCCCATACCGTCAAGAGTTTTAATAATAGTGCTGTAAATTTCCTGTGCTTTAATGATTTTTGCGTCTGCCATAGTTATATCCTCCAATTGTTATTTTAATCTGTAACGTATTTCGCAAATATTTCGTCGATCTCGAGACCGCGAAGGTGGTTTTGTGCGATAAGAGCCTCACAAAGAGCATCGATAGCCGCACGGTTCTTTTCTATCACGGAGCATGCCTTTACATACTCTCCGTTGAGGATAGAGTTGACACGGGTGCGCACCTCTGCATAATATCCCGACATGCTGTCGTGCGATATTACCGCAAGTCCGAACGAGGTATCCATACCGTCGAAGCATACCATGCGTTCGGCAAGCCTTGTCGCATTCGCAAGATCCGAGCCGGCTCCTGTAGAAACACCGTCATCCTCACCGTAATAAACTACCTCTGCCGCTCTGCCTGCAAGTGAGGTCCTTATCTTGGCAAGAAGCTCTTTTCTTGTATAAAGCCCCTTGTTTTCCTCGTCACCGTGCTGCATATACCCACCGTGATTACCCCTTGCAACGATAGTTACGTACGAGGGTTTCTCACCTGAGAGCCAGCACAGGAGTGCGTGACCTGCTTCGTGGCGAGCTGTTCTTATCAGGCTGTCCTCGCTCCACTTCTTCTCCTCACCGCCCGTGAAGGTCTCAAAGGCTTCTTCAAGAGATGCATCGTCAACAACGAGATTTTCATTTCTCACAGCGTTTCTCATAGCAAGCTCGATAACAGATTCAAGCTCGGCAAGGCTCATTCCGGTCGATCTCATAGAGATGTTGTCTATCTGCTCGTCGCACAGCTCAAGTGCGGGATTTTTAGACATCTTAAATCTTATGTAGCGTGCACGCTCTTCCTTGTTGGGCAGATCCACAAGAAGCTTTCTGTCAAATCTGCGCAGCAGCGCGGGGTCAAGCGTACGGTCTGTATTGCCATCAATGTCATAGTTCGTTGCCGCAAGAACAAACACGGGCTTGCTCGAATCGGTATTAAATCCGTCCATTTCCGTCAAGAATGCTGTCAGAATGTCCGAGCTGTGCTCAGCGGACGCGCTGGCTCTGTTCTTACCTATCGCATCTATTTCATCTATAAAGAGAATAGACGGTGCATACTTTCTTGCAGTAGTAAACAAATCGTGCACGGCAGCTGCGCCCTCTCCGACGTAACGCTGCAGGAAGCGGTTGCCCTCTGCCGCGATAAACGTAACGTCCGACTCGCCCGCCATAGCCTTGGCAAGAAGAGTCTTACCCGTGCCGGGAGGTCCGTAAAGCAGGATACCCTTAGGTGCGCGCAGACCGCGGCGAATATATTTGACGGGACACTTCATGTATTCAACGAAATACTTAAGCTCGGATTTTGCATCCTCAGCACCGATAACGTCAGCAAACTTAACGTTGGGCTTTGATACAAGCAGGTTCTTTGCATCCTCGGTATCGGCTGCAAGTGCAAGACCCATATCGAACAGATGTATCTCAGCACTCGTTCCGTCCTCGGAAACCGTCTGCGCTGTCTTATACGTCAGCACCTTGCTCGCACGCGAAAGCTCAAGCAGGCTCTTCTGCTGATAAGCCGCAGAGCATTTTGACATTACCTTTTTAGCAAAGCCACCGCCCGTTTTGTCCATTGATATAATGTCACGGACACCGCATCTTGCAAAGGAAAGTGCTTCCTCATGGGAAATATCACCGCGCTTACGTTCAAGTATGAATGCGGGTATATCGTATTCGGAGCATATCAGATGCAAGAAGTCCATACCGAGAGAGGACGTATCCTCTATGTTTATGTAATTCTGCACGTCAGCGCGCTTGCCGAACTGGATATCGCAAAGTGCGATGGTAACGTCATGTGCGAAGAGGATGTCTCTTGCATCGTTTATGTCGCTTGCATGGTAAACGGTACAATCGGCAAGCTTCTTTTTACATTCCTCGCCAAGCTCACCGTCACCAAACACGAGAACGCTCGGTGCCTCACTGTTTACGAACAGTGAACGTACCTTTTCATCCTCAGGCAACGTTACCTTTATATCAAGAGAGGTAATACCGTCAAGCGGTTTGCTGTTCTCCCCCTTGCCTACCAAGCGGAACAGCTCGTAGACCTCATCGTAGAAGAAGCTGCCCGAACGGGAAGATACGGTTCTCGCATCGCTCTTTGCTCCCTCGGCAAGCAGTATAGCCGTACCGAGACTGGGATCAAGCGTTACCTTGATGCCGCTGTATTTGGAGAATGCGGATACGCTCTCTTTAAGCTCCTTGTTTGCTATATTGCAAAGGTCGTATGCTTCAAGGCGGTCAAACATTATTACGTTGCCTGCGGCAAATCTTGAGCAGAGTGCCGAGGGGAATACGTTCATATCGTTACCGCGCTCACTCTTGTCATTACGAAGAGCCTCGATTATCTGTCTGCGCGGAAGCGCGGAGAGATTAACTATTGAGGGATCCTCATACAGATTTCTTCCTGCATTGGTTGTAAGAATTACGATAGCATCGGTGAACGATACCTCTTCGTTTGTAAAGGTATCGCGAAGTCTACCCGCATCAAGCATCTGCAAGAACAGATAGATAACGTTGATGTGAGCCTTCTCTATCTCGTCAAACAGCAGCACGCTGTGCGGATTTTCCGCAACGAAGCTGGTTACAACACCGGGCTGACCGTTCTTGTATACCTTATCCGAGCCACAGAAGGAAATGGTAGCCTCTTTATCCGCATACTCGCTCATATCAAAGCGTCTGTAAGGCAAGCCGAGATGCTCGGCAGCCTGCTCTGCAAGGAAGGTTTTACCTACACCTGGAGGGCCTGCAAAGAGGAAGGTCGCACGCGGCTTCTTCCTTTTCTTCTTGACAAGAGCCACCGTTTCGGCTCTGAAATATCCCGAAACAAATGTATCTATTGCCGCATTCTGACCGCGTACGGCTTCAAGCAGCTTATCTCTTACGTGCTTGGTTTTCTCAACGACCTCGGCAACCGTTGTGGGAGACTTTGCGCCCGATTTCTTACCCTTTTGTGTGGGTTCATCAAAGAAATCAAAGATAGGCGTTGCGTCATCGCTGTCATCATCGCTCTCGTCAGAGTCAGAGTCAGAGCCCGAAGAGGAACCCGAGGAGGTGCCTGATTTAGTACCCGAGGTACCACCGATTATCTCTGTGAATATAGAGCTTCTCTTTCCGCCGAGGAGCTGATCTAAGCGGCTGTCAAGATCACTTCCACCGTCACCCGCGCTGTCCTCGTCATCATCGTCATCGGAAGTCTCGTCATCGGAGGTATCGTCACCGTCATCATCCACGAAAGTATAGTCATCGTCATCATCCGTGCCGCTGCCCTCGCCGAGAATATCTCCGCCCTCCCCGTTGAAAACGGAGCTCCAGAGCTTATCCATATCAAGAGGAGTTTCCTCATCCTTCTCGCCCATGCCGAAAACGATACGCTTTACGGAAAGCGTGGGATATATCATTATTGCATCCCAAAGCTCGGGGGTGGATATGTAATCCGTGCTCTGATTTACCGTCTCAGCATATTCAAGAACTATGGAAAGAGCGTTCTCGCGTATGTCGCGAGTTTCGAAATGCTCAAAATCGAAGCTCTCAAAGGATTTGCGCGCTTCATCAAGGTCAGACACCTTTTCGCCAACCTTTAACAGCATCGCATCAAGCTCCTCACGCACTCCGACTACTCCGCGTATTCCTCCGGGTATCAAGCCCATAGGCGGTTTATAGACGGCAAGAACGGAAAAGAGCACCGAGAGGAAATCCTCGATGGCAGGCATGGTCTTTTCCTTTTTCGCCACCTCGTGCCCGGTGAGCTTCATCAAGTAATTAAGTAAAGTACTGTATTTTAATGCCATTGCTACCTCCAAAATATTTATATATTCAATTTTACTACTATTTCAAGTAAAAGTCAATAGCTAAAAAGCAATAAAAAGCAGCCAGCAGTCGCTTTTTATGCAAAAAATGCACGCATTTAATCCGGGACTAAGAAATTGCGTGACAAATGTTGACAAATCAACAAGTTTGTGGTAGAATATATGCATGTTGATTTGTCAACATCCCAAAACGGTGAACGAAGCGTGAGTCTTACACAGGGCTCCGTTATGCTCCCCGCTGCAACCGTATCGGGCTGTGCCCGACAAGAAAGGAAAAACTATCTATGAAAAATGAACTTTTACATCCAAGGCATGAATTTGCAAATCTGCGAGAGCTGATCGAATGGGCAGGCGAGGAATACAAGGATCGCATAGCCTATTCATACAAGGAAACTCCCAAAAGCGAGGTTGTGAGCGTTGGCTTCAGCGAATTCCGCGAGGACGTCAGATCCTTGACCACAGAGCTTATTAAAATGGGCTGTGCGGGAAAGCACTGCGTAGTTATTGGAAAGCTTTCATACGAATGGGCAAAGCTTTACTACGGTATTCTCTGTGCAGGCGGAGTCCTCGTTCCGCTTGATAAGGACTGGGCTGCGGAAGAGCTTGCAAAGACTGCGGCACGCGCAGATGCCTCATTCCTCTTCTGCGATGTGGCTCTTGCCGAAAAAGCAGAGGTAATCCAAAACACGGTTTCTCTTATACACGCCCCCGTACTTCTTTGCGGCAAGGGCTCGGGAGAGGGGCTCGATGCGCTCACTGAGGCAGGCAGAGCATCATTTGCCGAGAGAAGCGGAATATACTACGATCACGAAATAGATCCTTATAGAATGTCGCTTCTCGTATTCACCTCCGGTACTACGGGAGAGGGCAAGGGCGTTATGCTCAGCCAGGACGGTATTCTTAAAGATATTGCAGACGTTGTTCCTTATATGGACTTTTCAAAAAAGACCGTTGGCGTTCTTCCTCCGCACCACACCTACGGCTCGTCCGTAACGCTCGTCGGACACATTATGATAGGTTGCGAGGTATATATATCCTCAGGGCTTGGCAGTGTTGCCAAGGAGCTGAGGCAGCAAAGCCCCGGGCATCTTGTGCTCGTTCCGCTTTATCTTGAAACCTTCTACCGTAAAATAACCGCCACCGTTAAGGATCAGGGCAAGGAAAAGCTGCTTGCCGCAATGATGAAGCTCAGCAATTTTCTCCTTAAATTCGGAATTGATCTGCGCCGCACGCTCTTCAAGTCGGTACGTGCCGCATTCGGCGGAGAGGTCAAAATGATAATTTCAGGCGGTGCACCGATAAATGCGGAGATAATCTCCTACTTTGAAGCCCTCGGAATTTCCACGCTCAACGGATACGGAATAACCGAATGCTCACCTATAATTGCAGTTAACCGTTCAAGACGTTCTGTTGCGGGAAGCGTGGGACCCGTGTTAAATATAAACACAGTAAAAATAGACGAGCCCAATGAGGCGGGCGAGGGCGAAATACTCGTTAAGGGCCCCAACGTCATGCTAGGATACTATAAAAACGAAGAAGCAACGAAGGCTGCCATGACAGAGGACGGATATTTCAGAACAGGTGACTACGGAAAGCTTAACGAGAACAACGTGCTCTTTATCACAGGCAGGAAAAAGAACCTTATTATTCTTTCCAACGGCAAAAACGTATACCCCGAGGAGATCGAAAACGATCTTATCGCTACCCCCGGTGTGCTTGATATAATAGTATATGAGGGACAGAGCAGAAGAGGGCTTGAGCACAATGCCATCGTTGCGGAGATATATCCCGATAAGGAATACCTTGAAAAGAACGGCATCAGCGATGCAAAGACTCATCTTAAAAAATACGTTGACGAATACAACAAGACCTGCGTTCCTTATAAAAAGATCGGCGTACTCAAGGTAAGAGACGAGGAATTCCCAAAGAATACTCTGAGAAAGATAATGAGATTTAAGCTTGATATGTCTATCGACTGATTCGTAAACAAAAATTTACTTTTCCCGATAAATAGGCACAGGTAACACAAAAAACAAGGATCGAAGCCGTAACAGCAACGATCCTTGTTTTTGTAAGAAATGTTTTTATCCTATTACCTATTAAAGGAGGCTCTTGTAAAGCTCAATGATGTCCTCAACGCTCGTATCCTTGGGGTTGCCGGGGCGGCAAGCATCCGCATAAGCAGACTCAGCAAGGAATTGAAGATCATCAGCCTTAACGATCTCTTTGAGATCTGCGGGAATTCCAACGTCAAGCGAGAGCTGCTTTACCGCGTTGATAGCTGCTGCGCGATATTCCTCAACGCTCATATTCTCGGTTCCCTCAACGCCCATAGCCTGTGCGATGTACTTATACTTATCGCCTGTTGCGGGAGCGTTGTATTCCATAACAGTAGGAAGAATGATAGCGTTAGCTACACCGTGGGGAGTATCGTAAAGCGCACCCGCAAGGAAATGCAGCCCAAGATAAAATTTGAGCTGTACCAGCAGAT
>CAZTWE010000015.1:0-38389 GCA_964617165.1 uncultured Ruminococcus sp. | reverse complement strand
GCCGAATACTATAGCAGTTACGGGAACGCCCGCAGGATCGTTGAACTTATCGGAAATGCAGGGGCAGTTAGCTGCCATAGCTGTAAATCTGGAGTTGGGGTGAGCACCTGAGGTGTTTACCTTATCAGCCTTGTCATACTTGGTGTAATCCCACTTCTCGCCCTTCCAGTTAATAGCGTTCTTGGGAGGATTGTTGTCAAGACCTTCCCACCAAACGGTGTTGTCATCAAGATTGTGGCACACATTGGTGAAGATAGTATCGCGCATAGCTGTGTGAAGCGCGTTGGGGTTGGATTTCTCGTTAGTACCGGGAGCAACACCGAAGAAGCCGTTCTCAGGGTTAACCGCCCAAAGTCTGCCGTCCTTACCAACTCTGAGCCATGCAATATCGTCACCTACGCACCATACCTTATAACCCTTCTTCTTATAGAGCTCGGGGGGGATGAGCATTGCAAGGTTTGTCTTACCGCATGCAGAGGGGAACGCTGCTGTAATATACTTAACCTCTCCCTCAGGATTTTCAAGACCGAGAATGAGCATGTGCTCAGCCATCCAGCCCTCTTTTCTTCCGAGGTAGGATGCAATACGAAGTGCAAAGCACTTTTTACCGAGAAGAACGTTTCCACCGTATGCGGAGTTAACCGACCAGATAGTATTATCCTCGGGGAAGTGGCATATATATCTGTTCTCTTCATCAACGTTTGCACATGCATGAAGACCCTTGATGAAATCAGCACTGTCGCCAAGCGCATCGAGAACGTTAAGTCCGACTCTCGTCATAATAAGCATGTTGAGTACAACGTATATGGAATCGGTAAGCTCAATTCCGTACTTTGCGAAATCAGAGCCGACAATGGACATTGAATAAGGAATAACGTACATGGTCTTGCCTGTGTAAGAGCCGCGATAGAGCTTAGAAAGCTTCTCATAGCACTCAGCGGGCGCCATCCAGTTGTTGATATTACCTGCATCCTCCTTTTTGGTAGTGCAGATAAAGGTACGGTGCTCAACGCGAGCAACGTCATTCACTGCGGTTCTGTGAAGATAGCAATTGGGGAGCTTTTCCTCATTAAGCTTTTCGAGCTCGCCTGTAGAAAGAGCTATAGCACGCAGGCTCTCTGCCTGTGCCTCAGTACCGTCAATAAGAACGATATCAGAGGGATTTACCATCTCTGCCATCTCTTTGATCCAAGCGTTAACATAGCTGTTCTTTGTTACGTTTGTGTTCATCGGTTTATCTCCTTAATATAATTATAAACGTTTACTGTGCCGTATGGCTAAATTTCATGGAACGTGCGAAATATCCCGATTTCCGGAAATACAACCAACATTACAGTAAAATTTTAGCATCGGCAAAATTTGCACCACATAAAGTATAACATATTATATTTTATTTTGCAAGCAAATTAAAAAATATTTTTATTTTTTTCATAACTTTCAATACCGCCGTATGCTTTTTTCAAAAAAGGTCATATTTTACCGATTGGCTGTTCCCTATTTTCCTTAAATTTTTTTACTGTTCTGCTGTCGTTTCCTGTCGAGATTGGTAAATTTTACCATTTTAATGGCGAAATTTTAACGCCTTATCGTGCGTTATTGCTCTTGATTATTCAGGAAAATTGTGGTAAAATGTATTTGTTCCCAAAATTTACTATTTAAATACAAAAACAAGGAGAAAATAGCGAATGGAAAAAACACTTAAAATTTTGGTTTGCAACGAAAACGGAGAGGAAAGGAAGAAAATCCGCGATATACTTATCAGCGCGGGCATCCGCCGCCCCGATGAATGTGCGGATGGAGCGAGCGCGGCAGAACTTGCGAGAAAGGAGTCTTACGATATCATTTTATGCGATCTTTGGATGAGCGGGCTTGACGGAATAGGGATCATACGCACCTTGAAGCCGCAATACAAGGATACGGGCTTCATACTTACATCGCCTATAAATAAACATAACATACTTATGGAAGCAACCGAGGCAGGTGCCGACGTGTGCATGCTAAAGCCCTTTTCGGATAGTTCCTTACTCTCGCATATAGAAGCACTTTCAAGAGCATATACAAGAGAGCGAGACGATTTTTCGATAAGCAGACCTGATATCGAAGCTCAGGTAACGAAAATTATACATCAGATCGGTGTCCCCGCGCATATCAAGGGCTATCAATATCTGCGCTCGGCAATACTTATGACAATAGAGGACACAGAAATAATAAATTCCGTAACAAAGGTGCTCTATCCTGCGGTTGCCAAGAAATATAAAACGACTACCTCCAGAGTTGAACGAGCAATAAGGCACGCTATTGAGGTAGCATGGGATAGAGGTGACGTTGATACCCTTAATTCATATTTCGGTTACACCATACAAAATTCGCGCGGAAAGCCCACTAATTCGGAATTTATCGCGATGATAGCGGATAATCTGCGCCTCAAATACCATTATACTACGGTTTAAGAGAAAAAGGGTAGCTCAAACTTCACATAAGAGCTACCCCTAAACATTTATTATTTTATGAGAAATACTTTCTTCCCTCCATTGCGCGAAGCAAGGTTATCTCATCGGCATACTCAATATCACCGCCGACGGGAATTCCGTATGCAAGGCGCGAAACCTCGGTTCCGTACTTTTCGAGCACTTTCGCAAGATATGCCGCGGTAGTATCACCCGATGGCGTAGGATTGGTTGCAACTATAACCTCCTTCACCTCGGAGCCCGAAACGCGCTCAATAAGCTCCTTTACGTTGAGATCATCGGGGGTTATATTATCGATGGGAGACAGAACACCGCCAAGCACGTGATACGTGCCCTTATATCCGCGTACTTTCTCCATGACCATGATATCTTTGGGATTTTCAACGACACAGATGACCGACCTGTCTCTCATGTCATCCGAGCATATCTCGCACTCACCATCCGAAGCGGTAAAACCGCAACAGCACGGGCAGGTATGCACGTCACGCTTCGCTCCTATTATGGCATCGGAAAAGCGCATTGCCTCCTCCTCTGTCAGGTTGAGAGTTGCAAAGGCATAGCGCACGGCTGTTTTTGCGCCGACACCGGGAAGCTTTCTGAACTCCTCTATCAGCCGCCTGATAGGTGCTATATATTCAGCCATAACTCAGAACAGACCGCCAACACCGGGTATACCGACGGAGCCGGTTATCTTCTGCATTTCCTCCTGCGATATAGTTTCGACCTTCTTAATAGCCTCATTTACAGCGGCTACGATAAGATCCTCAAGCGTTTCTATATCATCGGGATCAACGATCTCCTCTGTAAGCTTTACGGAAAGTATCTCCTTTTTGCCGTTGATCTTTACGTTTACAACACCACCGCCTGCGCTGATGTCGTACTCGCGCTCTTCAAGCTCAGCCTGCTTTGCAGCCATATCCTCCTGCATCTTCTGCGCCTGCTTGAGAACAGCCTGCATATTGCCGGGGCCGCCTCCCATGTTCTGAGGTAATCTTACTTTCATATCAAAATCCTCGACTTTCTATATTTAATTTTTTAATGCTTTTTCAATTTCATCGGCAAGAGTGCCTACCTCGCCTGTTTGCTTAGGAACTACCTTTATGATTATCTTATCGGTACCGACACCCTCACATTCCGCGATTATTCCGCGCAGCAATGCCATATTATCACGGTTTTCGCCTATTATTTTGACAAAGAACGCATCTACCTTGATAAGAAAGCTGCCATCGGGCATTATCAGCGCGACAGCCTTTGCCAAAGGAGAATATATAGATGCCTTGACGGTTTCTATCTCGGAAACTACCTTTCCCCACTTTGAATAAGGCTTTGGCTCACCTCCGACAGCGGCTGCTTGCTGTGGCACAGCTACAACAGGCGAGGTGCTCGCAGCCTCGCGCGGAGCATCTGTTTTCGGTGCTGTAGCCGACGGTGCGGGAGCATTTTGCACCGCCTCGGTTGCAGAGGCGGAAAATTTGAGTCTCGACACCGTGCGCTCAAGCTCCTCTATCCTCAGGAGCAAGGCTTCCTCGCCTCTGCCAAGCCTTGCATCACACATGCGTGTGAGCGCGATTTCGGCTACACTGCGCTTAGACTCCTTTGCGCGTTGCAGATCTCCAAGCGTTTCTTCAAGAACAGAGGCATGGTAAAGGAGCTTCGCCATTGAGAACTCGGATGCCAATGCGGAAAGCTTTTCGTGCTCAGCATCCGTCAGATCAAGATAATTTCTTGCATCAGAGGTGCTTTTCACCACCATGATATCACGGTAAGCGTCAAGCAGCTCCTGCCAATATACCGAAAGGTCACTGCCAAGCATAACAACGTCGTTTATAGCAGAATATACTTTGGTATAATCCGAGCGGAGAATGCTTTCAATAAGCGTATAAAGCGACGATCTGTTTCCCCTGCCTACGGTTTCGTAAACCAGCTCGGCATCCACCGTGCGGCGAGAGCCCGCACAAAGCTCAAGCAGGCTGACAGCATCTCTCATACCGCCCTCGGCAGCTCTGGCTATAACACCTGCGCCCTCCTCGGTAAGATCGATACCCTCGGCACCGGATATTTTCATAAGACGCTCTACAATAACGTCAGTCGTCATCCGTCTGAAATCAAAGCGTTGGCATCTTGAAACTATTGTTGTAGGAAGTTTATTAAATTCTGTAGTTGCGAGTATAAACACAACGTATGACGGCGGCTCCTCAAGAGTTTTAAGCAATGCGTTGAACGCAGAGCCTGACATCATGTGCACCTCGTCGATTATATAAACGCGGTATTTAAGCTCCGCAGGTGTGAACGCGATCTCCTCTTTCATATCTCGAACGTTACCGACGCCGTTGTTACTTGCAGCATCCATTTCAATAACGTCTGTCGCAATACCTGCATCTATGCTGAGGCACGCCGAGCATTTATTGCACGGGTTGCCGCCCTTTTGATCAAGGCAATTCACAGCCTTGGCAAGGATCTTTGCACAGCTGGTCTTTCCCGTTCCTCGCGAGCCGCAGAAAAGATATGCATGAGAGACCTTGTTATTGGCTACTTCATATTTAAGTATATCCGTGGTTGCTCTCTGACCCGAAACATCATCGAAATCAACGGGCCGCCACTTACGGTACAGAGCGCGGTAGTCTGACATAAAAGCCTCCTTGCAAAACGTTACTATAAAAATAAGCGTAGGCGGTACACAAAGTATTTCCGCATACGCCTATATCCTCCGGGCGTCGAGAAGAGCCATACACCAAGACTTCGAACGAACCTCTACATGCGTTAACCGCCATCACTGCTCCGAACAGGCACCCCTACGGCACACCCGATAAACCGCTTAATGCTGCTTCGTTCCCGACCTGACATGGTTCACAGCCTCGGATTGCGTAAGACCCATCCTTCAACACAACGAATAACGGCGCAGGCCACACAGAAGCCGCCCTCTGCCAAGGAGATCACCCCTGCATATAGCGGATTTCAGGAATAAGGCACCGCTAGCACCCCGGCCAGTATGGCTCCGCTCGACGCTCGGAGAATATTACCTACATATTATATCAAATAAATTTTGAAAAAGCAATACCTTTTATAAAAAATTAAAATTTAGCAATCGCACTAAACGACAAAGCCGCCGCTGACGTTCATTATCTCGCCTGTAATAAATGACGCTTCATCAGCCGCAAGAAAGAGCGCGGCACGCGCGATCTCACTCGGCTCGCCTATCCTGCCGACAGGTGTTTCATCCGAAAGTGCGGCAAGATCATCCTCGCTGAGCGACTTATTCATGTCGGTTGCTATCACCCCGGGAGCAATGGCATTTACGGTAATTCCAGACGGACCTATCTCCTTTGCAAGCGCCTTTGTAAAACCTATAAGCGCTGCCTTGGCGGTTGAATAATGCACCTCGCAGGATGCTCCCACAAGCCCCCACATTGAGGCTATATTTATAATTCTGCCCCATTTTTTATTTATCATTTTAGATAAAACAGCTTTTGAGTACAAAAATGCGCCCGTAACCGAGGTGCTCATTACTCTATTCCATTCGGAAAGTGAAAGATCGGTCATCAAAGAGAATGAGGACACGGCAGCGTTGTTTACAAGAATATCTATCCCACCGAACTTGCCCTCCGCAGCCGCAACAGCCGAGAGAATGTCCGCCTCACACTCCGAATCAGCTCTTATTGCCAAGGCACCTGTACAATCGGCAAGCCGCTCGGCATCTTCGACCGAGCTTTTGTACGTAAAGGCAACGTTATAGCCCTCTTTTGAAAACAGCTCCACCATTGCGCGGCCTATACCGCGTGAGCCGCCTGTTATCAACACGGTTTTCATATTTCACCTCATTGTGTTTGAATATATGTACTAATTAATTATACTATTTGTCGGCTACCGTGTCAATAAATTTCAAAAAAATACTTGATTTTTCTTATCATTCTTATCATTCTACAACATTATCCAAGCTACCAAAAACGGAGGTTTAAAATGCTACTTATAGCGGATCGTAATTTATCAAACGCAGAAACGCTCGCAAATATTTTTTATTACATGGGAATACTTGCATATCCCGTATGCTATGAGAACATACAGAGGGAGATGAGCCAAAAATACCACACATATCTTTTGCTTGATGCAGAGCCGTCATGGGGGATGCGGGAGCTTATCGGCAATATACGTGACGCATCCCCTCGCTCATCTGTATTCGGTGCATGCTTTTGCAGCAAGGAGCCCGAGCGGGCGAATGACCCTCCCGCTATCTTTGATGCCCTTTTCCGCGTACGCCCACTTGCCGCACCGCTGCTAGCCGACATGACAGAATATCAACGCCTGCACGGCAAGCCCGTCATCGGAAATTACGGAATAGACGGGCTTAACGCTGAGCATTTCCAAAGCTTCATCCGCATTGACGGTGACGAAATAGCTCTTACAAAAACTGAGCTTATGATAATCAGATATTTATGCTGTACATATCCCGAAAGCGCAGATGCAAGAGATATTCTGAAATATGCTTTCAGGCAAACGAGTATTCCCGAGCTTGCCAATATCAGAACACATATTTCGATTATAAACCGAAAGCTCTCTTCTTATCGCAACGCGCCGCTTATACGTTCCGAGCCCAGAATAGGTTACAGACTTTTACTTCACGGAAACGATGCCGCCAGCCACGCACACGAGCTTGCAACAATTATATAACAAACGGTTAACGAACGAGCCGTTCCTCTCATATAATGCATAGTAAAGTTTTTATGGGAGGGACGGCTTTATGCTGAATTTTTCTGATCTTTTGTTTAAATTTATCTCGCTCATTCTCGGTATTTCCGACACGGGTACGTTTCCACCACCGCTATCTGCCGAGGAAGAAAGAGTATTGTTCGGCCGGATGCGAGACGGTGACAGTGCTGCTCGTGATAAGCTCATCGAACATAATATGCGCCTTGTATCGCATATTATCAGGAAGTATTACGCATCCTATCAATATCCCGATGATCTTCTATCTATCGGAAGTCTCGGACTTATAAAAGCTGTGGACAGCTTCAATCACGAAAAGGGTGTTCGCTTTGCGACGTTCGGAGCAAGATGTATTCAAAATGAGATACTTATGTTTTTCCGCAGTCGGAAGCATGTCGGAATGGAGGTCTCACTCAACGATACGATAGACATAGACCGCGACGGAAATCCCCTTACATATCTCGACATAATAAGCGCCCCGGAACGGATAGCGGAAGAGATAGATATGAATATGCATATCGAAAAAATCCGAAAGCTTGTCGATACCGTGCTTGATGATCGGCAGCGCGAAATAATCGTGCTGCGATATGGGCTTAACGGATATCAACCGAAAACGCAAAGAGAGGTTGCCGCATATCTAGGAATATCGCGCTCTTACGTATCGCGCATCGAAAAAAAGTCACTCGTTATATTAAAGGATGCATTCGGAGGTGTGAAGCCCGAATTTGACGATTAAAATATGAGATTTTGCAGATTGTATAATATGATTTTTTTTGCTAAAACTAACTGTGGACCTTTGTCCAAATTTTAAAATGAGGGTTCGTTATGAATATCATAAACAAAATCGCACTGATAATAGCTATCATCGGTTGCCTTAACTGGGGTCTTGTTGGCTTATTCTCCTTTGACCTTGTTGCATGGATAGGCGGCGGCGCGGGAAGTATTATTGCAAGAATCATCTACGTTGTAGTTGCTCTTGCCGGTATATGGTGCATTTCCCTGCTCTTCCACGATACGGAAGAGGATGACGTATCTCAGCATCATCACACGCATAACCACGCATAACAAATACAGATTTCGGCACAAACGACAAAAACAGAGGTATTGTAATTCAGTGCCTCTGTTTTAACGTTTAACTGAAATTTATTGTGTACCGATTTTTTTATTTTTCATAACATAATATTGAAGTTTTTTATTTTTTGTGTTTTAAACTTCACGAAGTATGGCAAAAATACAATTGAGTAAAAAGAGAAAGAGAAGGCTTTTTCGGAAATGGAAATGAACATAAAACGCGGTGATATATACTATGCAGACCTTAGCCCTGTTATCGGAAGTGAACAGGGTGGGCTGCGCCCTGTTCTCATAGTACAGAATGACGTAGGAAACAAATACAGCCCAACAGTCATTGCCGCGGCAATAACGTCGAAAATGGGCAAAGCTAAGCTACCGACGCATATTGATATTTACGGTGGACAAGTGGGGCTGGCAAAGGACAGCGTTATTTTGCTTGAACAAATAAGAACGATAGACAAAAAACGTCTGAAAGAAAAAATGGGGCATCTTGATGACAATACGATGCGCAACGTAAACGATGCTATAGGCGTGAGCTTCGGGCTTGCCGACGGAGGAGCGGAATAAGAATTTCGCAACTTTTGAAAATTATTCGGTCATATCACGGTTGAGTTTAACATAGTATTTACAAAGACCTCAAAGCAATACACACTCTTTGAGGATTGGTACTAAGAGAAAAGGAAAATAAGACCGATGATAAACAGATATAAGCCCGAGGGCACAAGAATAGGCACTCTGAAGAACAGAGAATACGTTTCATCAAGGTCTGGGCTTGAGCAAGCGCTCACCGCACAGGCAATACTTGAAGCTCCCGCGATCCTTTGCGATCATAATTTCAATCTTCACATTTCTCTCGGCGGAGGCGTTATTGGTATTATTCCCCGAGAGGAGTGTGAGTTTTCCGCATGCGGAGAAGGAATAAAGGACATAGCGATACTTACAAGAGTCGGAAAGCCTGTTTGCTTCAAGGTAACGGGCTTTATGAAAGACGAGCGCGGAGAGGTGGTAGCTATGCTCTCTCGTCGCGAAGCGCAGCGCGAATGTTATCTTAACTACGTCTGCGACCTTATTCCCGGTGATATTATACCCGTTCGGGTGACACATCTTGAAAATTTCGGTGCTTTTGTGGATATCGGCTGCGGTATCATTTCCCTGCTCTCCATTGACTGCATTTCGGTATCAAGGATAGCGCATCCGTCAGCGCGCCTTAGCGTTGGAGATTCTATGTTTGCTATCGTGAAAAGTACAGACGAGCGCGGAAGAGTTTACGTTACCGAACGAGAGCTGCTCGGCAGCTGGCAGGAAAACGTTGCGAAATTCTCCGAGGGGCAGACCGTTCGCGGCATTGTACGCAGCATTGAGAGCTACGGTATATTCATTGAGCTGACGCCAAATCTCGCAGGACTTGCCGAATACAAGGAAAACGTTTATCCCGAGCAAACGGCTGCCGTTTACATAAAAAGCATAATTCCCGACAAAATGAAAGTAAAGCTCATCATAATAGACACTGCGGATGAGCCTGTATACAGGCATCCCTTGGAATATTACATCGACCCCGACAAGACCTCACATATAGATAATTGGGTATATTCACCCGAAAACTGCAAAAAGCTGATAGAGAGCAATTTCACGTAGAAAAATTTCGGGAAATAGCCGTAATATTTGAAAAAACGCAAAAAACGCGTCGCGAGAGATATTTTTCAATCGCGGCGTGCTTTTTTACTCTTTTGCAAATTTTCGCAAATTTTATCGGCGTTTTTTGCCATATACTGTTGAAAAATTTAATTTAAAGTGCTACAATAGTACTAAAGACAGATAATAAAAGACTTATCGGAGGTGCTATATGGTTTCACTCGGCAACGATTGGGATAATATTCTCAGCGAGGAATTTAAAAAGGACTATTACCTCAGGCTGAGAGATTTTCTGAAGAGTGAATACTCAGAGAGGCGGATATATCCTCCGATGCACGATATATACAATGCACTCAGATATACATCCTATAAGGATACACGAGTTGTTATACTCGGGCAGGATCCATATCACGGTGCTGGGCAGGCACACGGGCTTTGCTTCTCTGTGCTGCCGGGGGTAAAATTCCCACCCTCGCTGCAAAACATTTTCAAGGAGCTTAACACCGAATACGGAATTTCTCAACCGCAAACCGGTGAGCTGACAGGCTGGGCAAAGCAAGGCGTTTTGCTGCTTAACACGACTCTCACGGTGCGCGAGGGCGCTCCGCAGAGCCACAAAGGGCAGGGCTGGGAGATATTGACCGATAAAATAATCAGCCTTATCAACGAAAAGGCTGAGCCTGTGGTGTTTATGCTTTGGGGCGGCAACGCACGCGCAAAGAAAAATCTTATCACAAATCCCGCGCACCTTGTGCTTGAATGTGCGCATCCGAGTCCCCTTTCGGCTTATGCGGGATTTTTCGGCTGCAACCACTTTATCCGCGCGAACGAATTTCTTGAGGATAGAAAAATCCGCGGTATAGACTGGGCAAATACTGTTTGACAAAAAATCATTTGAGAGGATATAAGGATATGAAATTACTTGAAGAAAGGATAATTAAAGACGGTGCTGTGCTCCCCGGTAACGTACTCAAGGTAGACAGCTTTCTCAATCACAGAATAGACGTTGCTCTCGTTGACGAAATGGCGAAAGAATGGCTTCGCCTTTTCGATGGCGAAAAAATAACGAAGATAGTTACTATCGAGGCATCGGGCATTGGAATTGCCTGCATTGCGGGCTTGCGCTTCGGTGTTCCCGTTGTTTACGCAAAAAAGACGAAAAGCTCAAATATAAGCGGTGAGCTTCTTACCTCGCGCGTTGTATCCTATACGCACGGCAACACCTACAACGTTTGCATTGCGAAGAAATTTATCGATGCTGACGACAGAATACTGATAATTGACGATTTCCTTGCTAACGGCAGTGCTCTGCAATCTCTCATTGAGATATGCAAAATAGGCGGTTCTACCGTAGTCGGTGCAGGTATAGCTATTGAAAAGGCATACCAGCGCGGTGGCGAAAATATCAGGCGCCGCGGCTATCGCATCGAATCCCTTGCAAAAATCGAGTCTATGGATGAGGATGGGAATATAAAATTCTGCGAATAATGCACCTGTAAAAATTATGATGAGGACAGAGAATTCATTGGGTCATACCAAGACGTTCTCTGTCCTCTTTTCTTAATAAGAACTGTATTTGCAGATGAAAAAGCTTTTATTCTTTTAGCTATAAATCATCTTGCAAGCTCATAGATCTCAACTTCCCACGGCAAAAGAACTCTTTCACCGTCAAGAGACGGGGCGGTGTTCTTTTTGTTGGTAAGCCGTCTCGTCCAAGCTCTTCCGTCTATCTCTTCGGGGATATCCAATTTGACGTCATTCCCCGAATAGTTGGCAACTACAAGAAGTGTTTGCCGCATGCAGCTGCGCGTATACATAATGAGCTGTTCATGGTCTTCAAGGTAAAACCTGAGATCTCCGTCCACGATTGCGGGATCTTCCCTACGCATCTTTATAAGCTCCTGATAAAACTTGAAGATCGAATTCTCGCTCGCACGATCTGATTCAAGATTTATATCGGTGTATTTAGGATTTACCTTTATCCATGGCTTACCCGTGGAAAAGCCTGCGTTTTCGGTTCCGTTCCACTGATAAGGCGTACGCGCATTATCGCGGCTTCTCGGAGCGAGAGTGTCGATAGCTTCCACGGGAGAAACGCCTGATGCAATCATAGCATTATAGTCACCCACAGTGTAACAGCAGTTGTAATCCTCAATTGTGTCGTATTTAACGTTTGTCATACCGATCTCCTCACCCTGATAAATGAAAGGTGTGCCGGGAGTGGTATGGATAAGCGTAGCCAAAAGCTTCGCTGAATCGGCTCTGTACTGCTCACTGTCACACCCATAGCAGGAAACCTGCCTTGCAGAATCGTGATTTGACAGATACTGAACTGCCCATCCGTTTTGTTTTAATACGTTCGCCCAGTTTTTCTGCACGTTTCGGAAATGGTTGGTAGTGATCGAGTAAAGCTTTCTGTAAGAGAGCTGGAAATGATATACCATGTCAAGCTCACCGCGAGAGGCACAAACGTAGTCGGGCGCGTTTTTGTAAGTAACACCCGCACCCTCGCCAACGGTCATACAGTCGCGAGGGCCGAAAACCTCGGTGTAAAGCTCGTGAATTATTTCGTGGATACCCTCAACGTTCGTACACATAGCGGGATCCATAACAAATCCGTTTTTGTCAAGGAGAAGATCGGGTGCCTTCTTTGTGTCGGGGAAGCCGGCAGGCTTTTTGAAGCGCGTGAAGATATCGAGCCTGAAGCCGTCAACACCGAGGTCTATCCAGAAATGAAGCATATCGTATATCTCGCGGCGCAGAGGCTCATATTCCCAGTTGAGATCGGGCATCTTTACGGAGTATTGATGCAGATAATATTCACCCGTAGTTTCATCGAATTCCCATGCGGAGCCATTGCCCTCACGGAAATAGCTGCCCCAATTGTTAGGCTCGGAGCCGTCCTCCTTAGGAGGCTGCCATATATAGTAATTCCTGTAAGGATTATCCTTTGATTTTCTTGACTCCTTAAACCATTCGCACTCATCGGAGGAATGGTTAAGCACCATATCCATTATAACGCGTATGCCCATACCGTGTGCCATTTCAAGAAGCTCCTTGAAATCATCGAGTGTGCCGTACGCGGGATCTATGTTTCTGTAATCTGCAACGTCATATCCGTTGTCAACCTGCGGAGAGGTATATATGGGAGTAAACCAAATGCAGTTTACACCGAGATCGCGAAGCACGTGAAGCTTTGACATAACACCGCGAAGGTCTCCGATACCGTCACCGTTGGAATCGCAAAAGCTCTTACAGTAAATTTCGTAAACAACGGCTTCATGCCACCATTTCTTTTTCATTTGAACTTACCTTTCGAAGATTATTTAAATTATTGCACCGTAAAATATCGCAAAGCAGGGACTTATGCCTTGATAAGGAAATATATAAGCACCACCGCTCCGAGAACGATGCGATAGATACCAAATGCAGAAAAGCTGTGCCGCTTTACAAAATCCATAAGGAATTTGATTATTGCAAGCGATACGAGAAATGCCACGGCAATGCCGACAAGCAGCAGTGCTATCTCAAAGCCGCTGACCGATACTCCCTTGACAATGAATTTCAATATCTTATACATCGATGCACCGAGCATTATCGGTATTGCCATAAAGAACGAAAATTCCGCAGAGGCAACACGGCTTACACCTGAGAGCATTCCGCCAAGGATAGTAGAGCCTGAGCGCGAGGTGCCGGGTACAAGCGATAGCACCTGATATGCACCGATAATGAGAGCATCCTTATAAGTAAGCTCGCTCACGTCATTCACGCGGAAGGTGTTTCCGCGCCTGATCTTATATCGCTCTACCACGATAAAAGCAACACCGTACAAAGCGAGTGCAATGGCAATGACGGGGGGCGTGTATAGATATTCCTCAAAAATATCATCAAAAAGCAATCCGATTACAGCAGCCGGAATTGCACCGACTATTACCTTTGCCCAAAGCGAAAGCGTTGCACGCCGCTCGGCATCACTCTTCTTTTTCGTAAAGGGGTTAAGCTTATGGAAGAAGAGTATCGGCACGGCAAGTATCGCACCAAGCTGTATGACAACTAAAAACATCTCCTTGAAATCATCGGAAACGTCAAGCTTTATAAACTCATCAACGAGTATCATGTGCCCCGTTGAGCTGACTGGAAGCCACTCGGTAATTCCCTCCACGATACCAAGAAATATTGCCTTTAATATCTCAATAAACCACATTTTGCATCTCCGATTCTTCGTTTTTTAGCTCTTCCCTATTCTCCCGCTCTTATAATATCTCCGACACGCACAGGCTCGCTGACCTTCATATAAAAGCTCATATATGGATGGGAGGTAGCTTCTATCGGCTCACGGTTTTCATCCAAAAGGCAGGAAAACTCTATCGCTCTGCCGACCTGACCCGGAGTTATTACCTCTATTCGGTCTCCGAGCTTCATTTTATTACGCTGAGACATAAGCGCCTCACCGCTCGTCTCATTATATTCCAGAACTACAGCCAAATATGCTTTTTCTCTGATGTAGCCATTATTTTCAGCAGTGTTTGCATCGGTGCGACAGTCTGTGAAATAATACCCCGTTGCATACTCTCTGTGGCTTACAGAAAGCAACTCGCGGTACCAAAGGGGATCATAGCAATAGCTTCCTGAAAAATAGCTGTCAAGCGCCATTCTGTAAGCATTGGTAACTACGGCGGTGTAGTAAGCGGATTTCATTCTTCCCTCTATTTTAAAGGAATCTATTCCCGCCTCAACAAGCTCGGGAATATGCTCTATGGTACAGGTATCCCGACTTGCCATAATAAAGGTCTCACCGCCCACCTCTTCTATCGGCATTGTAAGCTCGGGGCGTTTTTCCTCGGTTATCTCATATCCGCGTATGGTATAATTCCAACGGCAGGGCTGAGCGCACATTCCGCGATTTGCGTCTCTTCCTATCATGTGCCCTGACAAAAGGCATCTGCCGCTATAGGAAACACACATTGAGCCGTGAATAAAGCACTCTATTTCAAGATCATCGGGAATAGCTGCTCTTATCGCCTTTATTTCGTCAAGCGTCAGCTCCCTTGCAAGAACTACTCGCTTTGCACCAAGCTTATACCAAGCAATGCAATCTCTTGCACTGACGGCATTTGCCTGCGTTGAGATATGTATTTCCATATTGGGAAGCATTTCTCTGACAAGCATCAGAACACCTATATCGCCTATTATCATTGCATCAAGACCGATACCCCCTACCGCCTCTATATATTCCCTAAGAGTGGGATATTCATATTCCCTCGGCATAGTATTGAGCGTAAGGTATACCTTAACGCCTCTCTCATGCGCATATTCAACCGCAGCTTTCATCTCCTCCTCGGAGAAATTATCTGCCGCAGCACGCATACCGAATACCTTGCCTGCAAGATATACGGCATCGGCACCGTAAAGGATAGCCGCTTTCAATTTTTCAAAATTTCCTGCCGGAGACAGAATTTCGGGTCTTTTCATTGACTGCTCCCTTCAAAATTCGTACACGTATATTGTAACATAAGAAAAGCTATTTTTCAATAGCTATAACAGCTATTTCCCACGCGGGGAAGCACATTGTTCTTCTTATATAAAGCTTATAGAACGGATATTTTTCCGAAAGGTAGTTTACTATAGAGAAAATATCCTCGCTTCTGTGATATGCGGAGACCAAAAGCGCAGGGTGCGAGGTCTTTATCACTTGTTCGCTGCCGAGCAGTGCTTCACGCTCCGCGCCCTCAACGTCATACTTTATATAATCTATTTTGCCCTCGGCAAAGCTGTCAAGCCTCATCAAGGGTGCCTCCTCTTTCCTGCTTTCGTAAGAAACGGTGGAAGAAACAGAGGAATTTCTGTTTCCGCTTCCGAAGAAGCTGCCTCTACCGTCACACGACCATAGCGCGACGTTAAGAGGTAGGACGTTTTGAGATAGGGCGTTTTCATCAACGTATTTTTGAAGCTTTTTAAAGTTTCTCTTATCAGGCTCGGCGGCGTATATAACATCCGTATCGCGATAAGAACGCAACTGTCTCACTGTGTCTCCGTTATATGCACCCGCATCAACAGCGCGTTTGATATTCTTCGGCAAAAGGCTATATATATCGTCCGTATCCGAGAAGCAGCCCCAAAGATATTCCGCCTTGCCGAAAAGCTTGTAATTGATAATGGCGGCAAAGGCATTTTTGGAGTCCTCATCGGAAAGCGCGCTATATGCCGAAAGTATCTCGCTATAATGTGCGTTATAAAAATCCTTATCAAAATATTCTTCACCCGCGACAGGCATGTCGGGAATATACATCTCACATTCCGAATTGATTTTCCCTATCATTTCGATGACCTCGGGGCGATTTGAGGCAAAAGAAAGAAGTATTACAAAGTCATCTCCGTATTTCGCCTTTACCTCGGAGAGAGACCTCACGGTATAACCGCGAAAGCTATGCCCTCTCACAAATCCGTCAGAGGCAAATACCTCGCTGACACTGACACCGTAACGCATAAGCCTTGCAAAAAGCTTGTCCGCTCCGTTGCCCATACCGTAAACGGCAAGATGCCGCTGCTCCTCTGATATCATATCCCACATATCGCGGCAAAGGGGATATTCGGGAAGCTCGTATCTTTTATATGGCATTTAAAATCTCATTTCCGTATTGAAATTTACTTTGGTTTGTGTTAAAATTAAAAAAAAGGTTCAAGAAAGGATATTTTTATGGATTGCTTATTCTGCTCTATCATCAAGGGAGATATTCCCTCAAAAAAGGTTTATGAGGATGAGTTCTGCTATGCTTTTCTCGATATAAACCCACAGGCACCCGTACACTGCCTTGTTGTACCCAAGATGCATATTGCATCCGCTGATGCTGTAGGAGAAGAAAACTCGGTATATGCCGCAAAAATATTTGAGGCTATTCCGAAAATAGCAAAGCTCCTTGAGCTCGGTAACGGATATCGCATTATATCCAACGTTGGCGAGGACGGCTGCCAATCCGTCAAGCATCTGCATTTCCACATTCTCGGAGGAAAAAAGCTCCCCGAAACAATGGCATAACTAAGTTTGCCAAGGGGGCAAACGAAGTTTAATTTCAACTAGTGCGCCTTTTAAGAAAAGAGGACAGAGAACGCAAAAAATTCTCTGTCCTTTTTTCTGTCGGTAGTATTCTGAAGCTTACGTTCAGCATACCCACCGTACAGCGGTTGTTTTTATTGCGACGGGGAAAATCTTAAAGCTTTTCCTTAACCTTAGCCGCTTTACCAACTCTGTCACGAAGATAATAGAGCTTCGCACGGCGAACCTTCGCACGGCGGAATACCTCGATCTTCTCTACGTTGGGAGAGTGAATAGGAAATGTTTTTTCAACTCCTACGCCATAGGAAACACGTCTTACAGTGAAGGTTTCGGAAATTCCGCCACCGTGCCTTGCAATAACGGTACCCTCGAAGAGCTGAGTTCTTGTCTTCTCTCCTTCTGTGATACGGATGTAAACCTTTACACCGTCACCAATGCCAAACTGAGGAATCTCAGTTTTGAGCTGCTCACTTACAAAAGCCTGGATCTTTTCCATTTTTAGGCCCTCCTTAATACTGCGAACATTCGTGCGGAGCTACGCAGAGGACTGTTCTGAGATGCTGATACATAGGCATAGTTTGCCTTGACACAGATGTAGATATCATACCATAAATTTTGCAAAAAAGCAATACCTTTTTGAAATATTTTTTGCATTTTTTCAAAAAATCGACTTTTATCAAAAAACAAGCGACAAAATATTTGAGCTAAGTATAAACTTAGTATAAAATTTCAACTTTAATGTTGTATTTTCCTCTTTAGTGTGATATAATTTAATTTACAATTATTGAGAGGATAAATCATGAATACCGATAAAAAGAACAACGATATAGACGTGCCAGAGGAAAATTCGGAAGCACTCACGGATGCGGCGGCTCACCGGGATGACGTACCTGCATCTGATATCCCGACAGACACAAATGCCGAGGGTGCATCGGACGGAGAGAATTCCGTACCTGAGACGGTTTTTGTAAGCGATGCAGCCGATATCCCTGCCGAGACCGACTCGGAACAGACAGAAGCACCTGATGAGAGTGCGGTGACACTCACTGAGGGCACAGAGTCCGTAGCAGAGGACGGTGAGGCTGAGGTCAGCTCCGAGGCAGATACGGAAAACGGGCAGCAGCCAACGGATGAAAGTGACAAAGCGGACGACTCTACCAACGTACCTGAGGGCTATAACCCCGAAAAGCCTCGCGGTATTGACGCTCTGTTCGATTTTGTTGAGCTGTTTATCTTCAGCCTTGTTGCGGTGCTTCTTGTTACTACGTTCTTGTTCAGGCACTCTGTGGTTGAGGGAAGCTCGATGGAACAGACGCTTTTTGAAAACGAGCACCTCATAATTTCCAATCTTTTTTACACCCCCGCTCGCGGTGATATTATCGTTTGCGAGGATTACTCCACAGCGCTTCGCAAGCCCATAGTTAAAAGAATAATCGGCGTTGAGGGTGACAGAGTTCAGGTCATGCCGACAGGCGAGGTGTACGTCAATGGGGAAAAGCTTGAAGAAGATTACGTATACGTGGATTTCTACGTACCGCAAAGAGAGATAGACGTTATAGTTCCCGAGGGCGAGGTCTTCGTTATGGGAGACCACAGAAACATGTCAACCGATTCAAGGGAGATTGGTACTGTAGATATGGACAGTATTCTCGGTAAGGTGCTGTTCCGCTTCTACCCCTTTGACAAATTCGGAAAGGTAGAATAAAGAAAGAGACTTTCAAAATGGCAACTAATCCTATACAGTGGTTTCCGGGCCACATGGCTAAAACCCGGAGAATGATCAGCGAATGTCTCGGCAGCGTTGACGTTGTTTTAGAGCTTCTTGATGCACGAATACCGTACAGCTCAAAAAATCCCGAGATAGAAAAGCTCACCCGAGGCAAGCCGAAGCTTACCGTTCTGACAAAGGCATCGCTTGCCGATGCCGAAATCAGCCGTGAATGGTTGAGATACTACGAGGAGTGCGGCAAGTGCGCTATTCTTATAGATTCCTCGGATAGCACGGGAATAAGGGCTCTTTCCGATGCTATTCGCAAAACACTTTCGGATAAGCTTGAAAAATATTCCGAAAAGGGCATGAGCGGAAGAACGCTCAAAGCTATGATAGTCGGAATTCCGAACGTTGGAAAGTCCTCGCTTATAAACAGGCTTGCAGGTGCAAAGCGCGCAAAGGTTGAGGACAGACCGGGTGTTACTCTCAATAAGCAATGGGTAACTACCGAGATAGGCATTGATCTGCTTGATATGCCCGGTGTGCTGTGGCCGAAATTTGAGGATGAGCGAGTTGGGCAAAATCTTGCCCTCACCGGCGCTATCAGAGATAAAATACTCGACACCGAGGAGCTTGCAATGATACTTTGCACAAGGCTCATGGAAGCTGCGCCCGACAAATTTACGGCAAGATACAAGCTCTCTGCCGATGAGTGTGAGGGACTTGACGGATATGATCTTTTTGAGCTTGTTGCAAGGCGGCGCGGCATGCTTATGTCGGGCGGTCAGATAAATTCTTCCCGATGTGCAGAGATGCTCCTCGATGAATTCCGAGGTGCAGTAATAGGAAAAATATCACTGGAGAGACCGAGAGAGGAGCTATAATGCCAAGCTTTGAATATGAGGACAGAAAATACAGTGAGGGTTACAGCGCGGTTTGCGGTGTTGACGAGGCCGGCAGAGGTCCGCTTTGCGGCCCTGTTGTCGCTGCGGCTGTAATACTCCCGCGCTATGCCGAGATAGAGGGGCTTAACGATTCAAAAAAGCTGACCGAAAAGAAGCGCGAGAGGCTTTTTGACATAATCAAAGAGCGTGCCGTTGCATACGCAATAGCTGAAGCTTCTCCCGAAGAGATAGACGAGCTTAACATACTCAACGCATCAATGCTTGCAATGAGACGTGCTGTTGATGCGCTTGCCGTTAAGGCGGATTTCGCGCTCATTGACGGAAACTGCTCGCGCGGCTTCACTATCCCAACCGAAACGGTAGTCAAGGGTGATGCTATAAGCGCATCCGTAGCGGCGGCATCAATACTTGCCAAGGTGACAAGAGACAGGCAGTGTGCCGAGCTTGACCGACTTTATCCCGAGTACGGAATAGCAAAGCACAAGGGCTATCCCACAAAGGACCACATGGAGGCGGTAAGACGGCTCGGTCCGACACCTATATACAGGAAAAGCTTCTTGAAATTTCTTGACAACTGATGAACATACTTAATATACTTACAAAAAAACGTATCATCGGAAACGTCGGTGAGGATGCGGTCCGTCGATATCTTCGACGGAAGCATTACAAGATACTTGCAAGAAATTACGTTGCCGAGGGGCATGAGATAGATATAATCGCAGAGGATAAGATGCATTTATGCTTCGTTGAAGTTAAGACAAGGACTCTCGGACGTGAAAATCCTAATGAGCCGCGACCCTCCTCGGCGGTAACTCCGAAAAAGCAGCAAGGTATCATTCTTGCCGCAGCAGATTTCCTTTCCATGCGAAAAAACACAAAACGCATACGCTTTGACGTTGCAGAGGTGCTTGTAAACGAGCTCACTAAAGTGCAAAGCATCAACTATATTGAAAACGCTTTTACCCGCGATACAGCGTATTACAGTAAGGGCATACGGAGAAAGTAATGAAATATATCAGCACAAGAGGACAATATAAAGGAAGGTGCAATTCCGCTGATGCCATCAAATGCGGTATTGCAGATGACGGCGGGCTTTTCATGCCCGAGGATATTCCCTCGCTCTCAAAGGATGAGCTTTGCACTCTTATCAGAAAAAACTACGCAGAAAGAGCCGCTTTCGTTATCGGGAAATTCCTTACGGACTATACGTACGAAGAGCTGCTTTGCAATGCAAAGGAAGCCTACAGCGAAGAAAAATTTGGCAGCTCCCCTGCCCCCGTGTGCAAGATCGACGAAAAAATTTATACTCTTGAGCTTTGGCACGGTCCGACGTCGGCATTCAAGGATATAGCTTTGCAGATAATGCCGAGACTCTTTGTGAGGGCGCTCAAAAAAACAGGCGAGAGCCGCGAGGCACTCATCCTTGTCGCTACCTCAGGAGACACGGGCAAGGCAGCACTTGAGGGCTATCGCGACGTTCGCGGCACAAAAATACAGGTATTCTATCCGACATACGGTGTGAGTTGCGTACAAAAGCTGCAAATGCAAACGCAGGAGGGCGAAAACGTTTCCGTCAAGGGCATACGCGGCAATTTTGACGATGCTCAGAGTGCTGTCAAGCGCATTTTTGCGAACGCGGAGTTTGCCGCTACTCTTGACGAAAAGAACGTATTCCTATCAAGTGCAAATTCCATAAACTGGGGCAGGCTCGTTCCTCAGATCGTTTATTACGTATCGGCATATCTTGACATGGTCACACTTGGCGAAATAGAACTCGGAGATGTCATAGACGTTTGCGTTCCTACGGGGAACTTCGGCAACATCCTCGCGTGTTACATTGCAAAGCTTATGGGGCTGCCTGTCGGTACCCTTGTATGCGCATCGAATTCAAATAACGTACTGACGGATTTTCTCGAAAGCGGAACGTATGATAAAAACAGAGAGTTCCATGCAACGATATCCCCCTCGATGGATATTCTTATTTCATCAAATCTTGAACGTCTCTTATACCTTGTCTCGGGCAAGCAAAAGACAGCGGAATACATGAGCAGCCTTACTGCGTGCGGCAAATACACGGTATCGCCGGAGGAGCTTTCGGCTATACGCCAAAGCTTTGTAGGTATTTTTGCCGATGAGAGTGAAACGTTGGAAACTATAGCTCGCACCTACAAAAATAAAAACTACCTTATAGATACCCATACAGCCGTGGCAATGTGTGCCGCCGAGAAATATATGGATATCCATAAGGCAGAGAGGAAAGTCCTCGTAGTTTCCACCGCGTCCCCATACAAGTTTGCCAAAGACGTTTATTTTGCACTTGACAACAGCAACGTGCCTACCGATACCGAGGCTCTCGCGATGCTCTCCGAGCTCACAGGAACGGAAATTCCGACTCCCCTCTCATCGGTTCTTGGCAAGAAAATACTTCATTCCGACGTTATCGGAAAGGAAGCTATGGATAGCGCGGTATTAAACTTTGTCTGCGATTAGTATGCTTTGGGCTTGAAGGTGGCGCAAACCGTATTAGAGGAGCATTTAGCATCCTTCGGTCCTACGCAGATCTCACCGGCAAAGCACTCGCTTTTACCCTCGTTGTAAACGCAGTTCTCAACGTTACAGTTGATGCCCTTAATGTGCTTATGGCGTTCACAACCGCAATCGGTCTCGTACTTTCTTTCTTCCATGGCAAACCATCCTCTTTTCTGCAAGATAGATTTATCTTGCAAAGCTATTATGCCTCAGCGGCTTTTGCTTTATTCATAAATTCGGAGAAAAATATGTCACTTTACACAATAGCCGATCTCCACCTTTCGACGCTTGATGAAACGAACAAATCAATGGAGATCTTCGGCAACAGATGGAATTCCTATATGCAACGCCTTGAGAGCAATTGGCGGCATCTTATAACAGAAAACGACACGGTCGTTATCCCCGGAGACATCTCATGGGCACTCTCGCTTGAGGAAGCTACGAGCGATCTGAAATTTCTCGATTCCCTTCCCGGCAAAAAAATACTCGGCAAGGGCAATCATGATTTCTGGTGGTGCACGATGAAGAAGCATAGAGAGCACTTCGAAAAGCACGGTATTTCCTCCATTTCCTTTTTATATAACAACGCGCATGAGACGGAAAACTATATCGTTGCAGGCACGCGGGGGTGGTTTTTTGACGAAAAAAACGCCAAGCTCCCAAATAAGACCGATTTCGAAAAGCTTGTTGCCCGCGAGGAGCTCAGGCTCGAAACCAGCCTTAAGGAGGCGCAGCAGCTTTCCTTGGCTTCGGGCAAGGAAATAATAGTTTTTATGCATTTTCCGCCTGTTTTCGCAGACGAAGTCTGCTCCGGACTTATTGAAATATTAAAAAAATACGAAATACGCACGGTATATTACGGGCATATCCACGGAAACTATTCCCTGCCACCGAAAACCGTTTATGACGGTATCGCTTTGCATATAGTTTCCGCAGATTTTCTTTCATTTACACCGAAGCACGTAGTTTCCGAATAATACCAAAAACAGGGCAAGATCAAAGGTGAAAATCCGTCTTTCTTGCCCTGTTTTTTATTTGAAAGTTTTAATCGTGGTTAATATCGAGATCGTCTATTGCCGACGGGATGGCAAACGCATCATCCTCTGCAAAGAAGCCACCGCTGGTTCTTATAACGTCCTCAGCACATACCTCAACAAGCTCAATCCTAGGAGCGCGATATTCTTTTATATTCATCATATTGCAGTCCTCCTCAAACCTCTTCGGGTACATAGTTCTCAGCAGATACACCGTAGCGATAGAGCGCATACGCAAGCGCACGCATGTTTTCGTTATCGCTGCTAATCTTCGAGTAAGCATACGAATTTACGCTGTAAGTAACGGTTTGCACAAGCACATCCCCGCTGTAAAGCTCAAATGTATAAACAGTATCAAAATCGGTTGCGTTGATGCCGTCGGTATAGCAGATATACGCCCCGCCAACAGTTTCAAACTCTGCATAGCTAAACTCATCCACAACCGCACCGTCTACCTTAACTACAAGCTTGGTATTCTCATTGCCTGCAAGCTTTACGTATATCTTATTAACGTCATCAAAGAATACGCCTGCCGCTGTAAAGTACGTATCGGTAAGGGTAACACCCTCTGCTGTGGTAATGGATTTCTTGTTATCAACCTCGGTGGGAACAGCGTCTGTGGGAGCTGTCACAATACCGTCAGTCACAATATTCTCTGTTTCACCGTTGTATTTCTGCGCTGCCTCACCGTAAACCAAAAGATCGTTTACAAGGTTTACAAGCGTCTCATTCGTCGAGTATTTGGAAAGCAGATACATGAGATTTTCTTTTACTGTGTACTCTTTCTTCGATGCGAGCGTTTTAACAACGTTACCATCGCTGTCAAGAACAACAAGTACAGCATCTAACGTTGCACACATTTCCTGAGGTGCAATGCCCTTGAGTGTAAACTGATACTTACCGTCAACGGATAGCGGATGCGTTGATAGTAAACATCGGAACAATTGCGAGCGCAAATACAAGTATCATGCAAAGGCATGCAAGCACCGACGTTATTTTGGTCGTACGATTCATGTCTAACCTCCAAAAATTTTAATACATTTACATGATAACACATAAAAACCTATAAATCAATCCCTATTTACAATTTTCTACACTTTTAGTAAATTAAACTATTTTTGACGATCGACAATGAAACGCACCATAACCACTTGGATATTCTCTTTGTTCTACCCGAAGCACACAGCAAAGGCATCGGATACGGTGCGTGGCAAATGTTCCGTTTCATCAAGGTGATGAAGCCGTAATCGCTTTTTTCTTTGCTTTCTGCGATGCAAATTTCGGGGCTGTTTTTTGCCAACAATTCGGATTTTGATTATTCCCTTTTTAATTTTACTGACAAATTTTGAAATATTATTTCTTTATCACTTTCTTGCACCAAGTGCGTTTGTTGCATTTCGGACACTTCAAGTACCGAGTCGTTCCGCTGTGCATTGCCCACAGTGCTTCCGAATAAGCAGGCACAATCTCGTAACCGCAATTTTTGCACCTGTAAGCACCCACGCTGACTTCAAGCTTCAATGCATAGAAGCACGGTATCAAAAATACAACGCAAACACCTAAAATGGCGACAAGCTGCCATACCCCTTTGGGTATTAAGAATGCGGCGATAAGGAGACCTGCAAACAGTGCCGTCGCACTTACGATCATAATCGCCCACATAGAAGTCCAAATTGTTTTGTTTTTTCTCTCTAATTCTTTTGTCATTTCAAACAAAAGCTGTTCGTTTTTTTGATTGTTGTTTTCCATACTGATTTTCTCCCCACTTAATAATTCGTTTACACTGATACCGAGAATATCACACAACTCAAGCATAATCGAGGAGTCAGGCATTGTGATGCCCCGTTCCCATTTAGATATTGCCTTGTCGGTGATGCCGAGTTTTTCGGAAAGCTGCATTTGCGTTAAGTTTTTCTGTTTTCTGCACTCCGCAATGAATTTTCCTATTTTTGTTTGATCCATGTGTCGTCCTCCTTTCGCATACAGTATAACCGGTATTTCAAACAAAGTACACCTACCGTTGGTTTAGTGAGGAGATGTAAACCAACGGTAGAGTAATGATTGACCGTTAAATATTATCTTTCCATGAGTATATTGTATCATATTTTTATGAATATTTCCATAGTTTTTGCTAATCTTACCGCAGCTCAAATTTTCGATCGCTACAGTATTTGTTCACATATAAAGAACCGCCCTCGCTCTGTCAAAATCGGAACGAGGGCGTAGCTTTTATTTCTTATTCAGATGATAGATTGGAAGAAGAGGAATAATAATGGGAGTTTTGTTTGCGTATGTATTGTATTCCTCATTATTGCCGTAACGAGCCATCTAACGCTTTTCAAGACGCTGTGCACCGTTGAACATAATAAAACACGATGCAAACGTATGCGAGGATCGCAGTGATCCATTGCCCGACGGTTGCGTATGCATCAATGCCGCTTACAAAAACTCCTGTCCAAAAATTATCTCACCGAGATAGTTGGGGCAACGGCATATTCTGTAAAGTCCCCCTGTGACAACCGTATCGGGGCGCACCGAACTTAGAGGTAATACCGTTGAAATCATTGTAAGGCGGCTCGTATCCGTTAAGCTCACCCGGGAGAAACTTTTCCGCTCCCTCAAGCTCACGTACCCAAGTACATTCGATAGCCTCGATTGCATCGGTCAGAACCATAGGACGAGCCTCACCACTCTCTTCTTCAAGAAGGCTCTTTTCAAGCTTGAAATTGCATTTCGGCATCTTATTCTCGGGCTTATCACCGGGCCAAGAAAGTTTTACCGCTTCCTCGAAGGTTGCAGGCTTACCGTCAATGAAGTTAAGTGTGCATTTGCCGTTTCTGAGAATGTTCTGCGCGGTATTTGAGGAATTGCGGCAACACAGAAGCATTGCGTAATAGCCCTTTCCCGCTACGTAATAAGGCTGAACGAGCGAATAAGGACCAAGGTTAGTTGTTCCGTCCTCGCACAGCGTGGAAATAATGACGGTTGGCATCGGGAAATACAGAGAGGTCTGATAGAAATTATCCACGATGCGAAGGTTTTCAAAGCTGCTCATTGAAATACTTCTTTATATGTATTTTTGAAATAGAGTTCAATTATTTATAGCGCGAATCTCTTACGAATTCGTCAAATGCCTCTTCGGTAACTCCGCCGTTCTTGATTATAGATGCGTAAAGCTTACCGCTGCTCTTCACCGTTCTCTTTTGAGTCTCATAATCTACGTGAACTATGCCGAAACGGGCACTTTCGCCCTCTTTCCACTCAAAATTGTCAATGAAGCTCCAGTGATAATAACGGGTAATGTGATTTTCGCACTCGCTTATCAGCTTCAGCTGATCGTAGATAAACCTCGGGCGGAACGTATCGTTATTGTCGCACGTTCCGTTCTCCGTGACGTAAATCGGAGCTTTGTATTTCTGATACAAGCCGTCTGCAAGCTGCAACAGTCCCTCGTGGTAGATCTCCCAGCCGAGATCGTTTTTGTGGCAATCGTCTCGCACTCCGTCGGCAAATCCCTCGACTGTGCTTCTGGAATAGTAGTTGATCGCTATAAAATCGTAATACTTCCCTGCCTTAATTCCCTTTCTGCGAAGAACGGGATAACGGCACTTGCCGCTCATCATGGCGGTGGTTATCGCTCCTTGGAAAAGATACTCCGCTGCACGCGCAAAGAAACGGTGGAAAGGATTTTTTTCGTTTTTCGGTGCAAAAACACGCAGATGATTGGCAAAGCTGACCTTGGTATCGTCATAGCCCATCTCGCGCCTCTTCTCATGTATATAGCCGTATGCGAGCACGTGAGCTGCAGCCATATTTGAAAACGCTTTGACAACCGATGCCATGGACTTCTTCTCGGGCGGCCATTCACCGAACAAAAGACTGTTGGTACAATAAACGTTCGGCTCGTTGATCGTGACGTATTCGCTGACAAGGTCTCCAAATGACTCTATCGCCTTTTTTACAAAGGAAAGAAATATTTCGGGAGAATCCTTATGCATAAATGCACCCATATCCTCAAACCACAGCGGATTTGTGAAATGATGAAGAGTAAGAAGCGGAGATATCCCATTTGAGATCATATACTCTATTTCCTCACGATAGTGAGCAATTGCCTCCTCGGAATAAACACCGCGCGATGGCTCGATCCTGCTCCATTCGATACCGAAACGGTATATCTGAAGCCCCATATCCGCCATAAGATCAATATCCTGCTTAAAACGGGCATAATGGTCATCGGCACGAAGCGGTGTTGTACCGTCCTTAACCTTTCCCTCTTTAGCAAATCTTGCCCAATTGTTGTTTTCATCGCCGCCCTCGATCTGGGTTGCAGCCGTAGCCGCACCGAGAAGCAGACCGTCTTTAAGCTTAAATATCATCGCAACTCACCTGTGCGGAAGCCTCACCGTTTGCATCCCTCTCGCGCTCTTCAAGATCGGAAAGTATCCTTGCGTACATCTTCTCGTCGATTTTAAATTTCTTTGAATAGAGAACAAAACCGATAAGGATACAAATAAGAGGCAAAATCATCATGGCTATCTTCATTATCCATATTGCCTCACCGGGGGTTGCATTGATTATCTCCTCAGCTCTTGCAGGGTCTGCTCCCGCAGCGTTGGCTATCATATTTATACCCGAAATTATGAGGGTAAAGGAAATTATACCCTTGCTTGCCGCACCGCCGAACTGATTGATAAAGGGCTGAACAGCAAACGATGCCGCCTCATTTCGCTTGCCGAGCTTCCATTCACCGTATTCCACGGCATCGGCAAGGAACAAAAGCATAAGAAGCTGGATAAACGCCTGAGCAAAGAAAAGCCCAAGTCCCGCAATAACAATAAGGGGCAGGAACTCAAAGGAGAGGAAGAATATTATGTAAGATGCCGTTACGGCAATCATTGAGCCTGTATAGAGCTGCTTTCTTGTAAACTTCTTTCTGAAAAGAGGAAATACGGAGAGAGCCGTAAGCTGAGCCACGGCAAGCACGGCTGCAAATACCATATACATGCCCTCGTTTTTGTACGCATACTTGAAATAGTAAGTACCAAAACCTGTGGTAGTGCAGTAGCCTATCATAAAGAGAGCCATTGAAATGGCAGTGATAAGGAGCTGATCGTTGCCTGTAAGTGCGCGGAAAAGATCCTTCAGTGTCGTGCGCTCTGCCTTTTCAAGCTGACTTCTGTCTTCTTTAACACCGAAGAGCGTGATGCTCTGGAACACCCACATAATTACAGCTACAATGATAGCGAAGATAAAATATGCCTCGCGTGCGCTCATTCCACCGAAGAAGCCCGGAACGTTGAGATATATGAGAACCATTGCAAACATACCTACGTTTGCGCAGATCCTCGCAAACGCGCCAACTCCCTCTCGGACGGCCTGATCTCTTGAAATAGCCGGCATAAGCGACCAATACGCGATATCGTTCAACGAGAAAAAGATACTGAACATCAGGTAAGTCACACCGAGGAGAACTATGTGCGCCGTCTCGCTCATTTCAAAGTTGTGGAACATCAGGACGGTGAGAATTCCCGTACCAATCATGCCTATGAATATCCATGGCTTGAATTTTCCCCACTTAGTCTTGGTATTGTCAACTATCGCACCCACAAAGGGGTCGATAACTGCATCAAAGATACCGAAAAGAGTCAGCATTACACCGATAACGCCGAGTCCTGCATCGGAAAAGCCTACTACGTCGGTCAGGTGTACCAGAAGGTACATGCTGACAAGCGAATAGAGCGCATCACGCCCTATGGTACCGAGTCCAAAGCAAATTTTATTACGTTTCATCTGTTTATCCATTAGTGTCTGCTCCTTTTGTTGAATTTTTCTCCGTAATAATATACATGGTGCTTCCAAAGTCACCGAGAACGCGAATTGACGGGTTGTAGCCCGTGCCACTGTACTGCATAGCAAGAGGAATTCCTACCTTGAGGGCATCCCCTGAGCAAACGTAACGTTCCTCTCCGTCTGTCATGGCGAAGTGCCTGTCAACAAAACGCATTATAGCACCGTCACTCCTGATATTTATCGGAGAGATGTGCTTGACAAGCGAGCCAAACCGTCCTATTCTAAGACGTTGCCTGACCGTTTTCATCTCGTACGTTTTATTTTCAGCCGCTCCGAGAATACGCAAAACGTCGCGCGCGGGGCTTGTGTGATAGGTGAGATTATATATTGCCGCAACGATTCCCTCATCCCCCTCGATCTGCCAGGACTCGCGCTCGTTCGCACGGGGGAAATATCGCGTGAGCTTGCCGTATTGGAAAAGAGCGCGGTTTGCCTTATAGAACGTTATCTGCTCTTTGATCTGCTCTCTTTCGTTCGGTGTCAGCTCACCAAAGTCAAGCTCATAGCCAAGGACTCCGAATGCGGCAACGTTAAACCGCGTTGAAAGAGGTACCGAACGCAGTGTCTGCTGATTTGGAGTCATAGAAACGTGTGCCGAAACCGTTGACTGCGGATAAAAGGTGAATATTCCCCTTTGAATATCAAGTCTTTCAAAAGCATCCGTATCATCGCTCGTCCATATCTGCGGAGAATAGCAAAGCATACCGAGATCGAAGCGATTACCGCCCGACGAGCAGCTCTCAAGGAGGACTCCCGGATGCTTTTCGCAGAATATGCGGCGCAATATCTCGTAAAGACCTAAAATATAGCGGTGGAAAAACTCGCCCTGATTTTTGAGTGTCGGAGAATACATATCGCTTATATGGCGGTTATAATCCCACTTGACGTACTCAATATTTGCTCCCTTGAGCACCTTATCAACGCTTTCCACTACGTAGTCACGTATTTCTGCCCTAGTCAGATCAAGCACAAGCTGATTTCTTCCGAGGCTTGCTTCACGCCCCGGAATACAGATTGCCCAATCGGGATGATTTCTGTACAGGTCACTGTCCTCATTAACGCACTCAGGCTCAAACCAAAGTCCGAAGCGCATGCCCATACCGTTTATAGTCTTAGCAAGCGAATGCATACCGCCGCGAAGCTTTTTTCGATTTTCTTTCCAATCGCCGAGGCCTGCTGTATCGCTGTTGCGCTCTCCAAACCATCCGTCATCGAGAACGAACATCTCGACGCCCAGCCTTTTTGCTTTCCGAGCAAGGGCCAGGAGCTTGCGTCGGTTAAAATTGAAGAACGTGGCTTCCCAATTGTTTACCACAATGGGACGCTCTGTATTTCTGAAATCCTCACGAATGATATGACCGTTTACAAAGCCGTGCATATTCTCGGCAAAGCCGTTAATTCCTTTATCGGAAAAGCTCATAACTGCCTCGGGAGTAATAAATCTCTCACCGCATTTAAGCTTCCAGAGGAAGCAATGCGGATTGATACCGCTCATAACTCGCAAAGTATCATGATTTCCCATTTCAACGGCTGAATAGTGGTTTCCGCTGTAAACGAGATTGAAGCCGTAAACGGCGCCCTGCTCCTCATCAGCTCCCTTTGCTTTCAGCATAAAGGCGGGATTGTGACGGTTGGATGAGCCGCCCGTAGTGGAATCGTTCACAAGAATTCCGTATGACACGTCTCTTTCGTGTATATGAGCTTCCTTAGCCCAGCCTCCGTCAAGGGTCAGCATCGTGTAATCAGCGGTAGGCATATCCATCATAAAGCTCATCAGCTTGCGGATGAAAATATCACCGTCTCCACCGTTTACAAGCTCGGTACAACGAGCTATTACGTTATTCTCTTCAAAGACCGTGTAACGTAAAATAAGCTCAACCGTGCGATATTTTTTGTCCTTGAAAACAATACTGAGAGTCTCATTGCCGCCTATGGCAAACGGCAGCTCGCAGCCCTCCGGCGCAAAATCTCCCTCGGTGATCGTATAGCTGTCGTAAACGAAATCGGTAACAAAGCTTCCGTCGGGCATTATCAGCTCTGACGGTGCGTGTCGAAAATCTCCTTTTCCGATCCCCGAATATTCAAGAGGCAGAGTTTCAAGAGAATACCCCGCCTGTCTGCCGTAATCAACAACAGAGCCGAGAGTTATGGTGTTTTTGAGCCTGAGGGCATCGGCATCCGCCAAGGCAATTCTTTTGCCGTAATGGATATGCTCGGCATGCCCATGCTCGGTTATAGCGAAAACATAGCTTGTGTCGCGCGTGTCAAGCTTGAATAATTTATCCTTAATTTCTATCATTACTGTCCTCCACGGAATACAGGCGGAACTCAAACGGTCTCATTTCCGCGCCCGAAGTCTCACGGTAGCTTGAAACGAGCATGCTTTTGCAGTTATCAAGTATTTTCGGCAATTTTGCGCACCGCCCCGTCATATTTGAAACCGAGATCAACCGTTTGCCGTCAAGCTCACGCCAAAAGGCGTAGATCTGCCTGCCCTCGTAAAGCACCTCGAAGCTGCCATCGGTAAGAACAGCATTTTCCCGTCGCAGCTTTATCATTTTTTTCCAGAAAGCAAGAACACCATCAGGCTTGCCCCTTTCCGCTTCAACGTTGACCTCTTTGTAATTTCCGTTTATCTTGAGCCATGGCGCGGCAGTTGAAAAGCCCGCGTTTTCTTCACCCGACCATTGCATGGGAGTTCGCGCATTGTCACGCGAGGTACGCTTTATCATCTTTAGGCGTATTCCCTTGGGGATGCCGAGGCTTTTTGCCACAGCGTATACGTTATGGCTCTCTATGTCCTCTATCTCGGAAAGATCACGGAAATCACCGTTTACCATGCCTATCTCCTGCCCCTCGAAGATGAAGGGCGTGCCGCGCAGAGTCATAAGAAGCCCCGCAACCATCCGTGACGCCTCTTCTCTGAAGTCTTGAAGATCTTTGAGGCGCGAAATAAATCTCGGTTGATCGTGATTTTCAAAATAGCAAGCGTTCCACTCCAATGCGTTCTGCCACTTAGTCAGAGTCTGCATCAGTTTTTTGGGCTTCAGCTGTGTTTTAAACCACTTGACGAACACCTGATCACATTCCATGTGTTCAAAATAGAAAATCATATCCAGCTCACCGCGAGCACTGTCGCAAAGAGCTTTTGCACGCGGTACGTCAACGAATACCGTTTCACCAACGGCAAAGGCGCCGTAAGGCTCCAGCACCTCACGCCGCAAGGTCTGCAATATTTTGTGGCAACCCTCGGTGGAAAGATAATGCTCTCTGCCTGTCAGTACAAGCTGCCGCTTGCCGTTGGCAAGCGTGTTTTTATAAATGACGTTTATAACGTCGCACCTGAAGCCGACAACACCGCGGTCAAGCCAAAATCGCATGATATCCTTGACCTCTTCAAGCACGTGCGGATTATGCCAATTCAGGTCGGGCTGTTTTTTTGAAAAAAGATGAAGATAATATTCATCCTCGCTATCTCCGAGCTTCGCCCAAGGGCACTCGGCAAAGAAGTTTCCCCAGTTGTTGGGCAGCTTGCCATCCTTCCCTTTCTCTATTATGTAATAATCTCGATATTTTTCATCTCCTGCGAGAGCTTTTTTAAACCATTCATGCTCATCGGAGGTATGATTTATAACAAGGTCCATAACAATGCCGATTCCGCGCTGACGCGCCTGTACTACAAGCTCGTCAAAGTCATCCATCGTACCAAACTCGGGCGCAATAGCCTTATAATTTGAAATATCGTAGCCGTTATCATCGTTTGGACTTTCGTAAATGGGTGAGAGCCAGACAGTGTTGACACCAAGCTCTGCAATGTGATCAAGGCTTTCGATAATTCCGCGAATATCTCCCACTCCGTCACCGTTTGTGTCCTTGTATGACCTCGGATATATCTGATAAACTATCGCATCCTTACGAACGTTCAATGCCATGAAAGCTCCTCCTTGAGTGTTGATTTTATTACTGCACGTGATTTTTAATCGAACGCCAATCCGAAATAAGATGGCGGTGAGACCGATGCACGGGAAAGCGGGTGATACATTGCAAAGGGTATCGCTCCTTCCGGTATTCGGAATTTGCCCGAGGTGCATCTGAGCGAATTGACAATTGCGGGAGCCTTGCTCACATCTCCGAGCAGCTCGGCACCGTGAAGTATTCCTGCCTCGCATCGAGCTGCAAACAAGCATCCCTCAGCACTGTAGAGTCCTGCCTGAGTGCTGAGGAATTCCAAGTTCTCATTCTCCTGTATTACCGCACCGTCGGGCATAAGCGCGGCACGAATAGCGGAATATTCCGACGTGCTGACAGCGCGGATATCCAAGGTCTCGGAAGATGCCGAGCAGGATATTTCTCCGACACGGCTGCAAACACTGTACCCAAGCCTCTCATAAAATCCGAAAAGCTCATCGCTCCCGGGAACAAGTATTGCCGCACCGTAGCCCATTTCACGAAGATAGGCGTGAGTATTTTTCATCAGCGCGCTGCATATTCCCTGCCCTCTGTACGCTTTCGCTGTTGCTACCGCATAAACGTATGCCGCGCGGTGTCCGCTATAAGAGCAGTCAAACCAATATAGCGCGGCTACGATCCTGCCCTCTACCCTTACGCAGCGGCAACGCCGCGTATCAAATGCCACGGTAAAAAAGGCATCGAGAAACGCATCGGTATCGCCGAACGCCTCGTGCCAAAGCGACCTCAGCATAGATACGTCTGTCAGATATGGTGCATCAATGATCATTTCCGACCTCCTTAGCCGTAAGAGAGATAGGTTTCGAAAGCACTGAAAATTAAAGCTTCAGATCGCGTTCGTATCATTCGCTCCTGAGATACGCGCGGTATTTTTTTACCATTCTGCACGGGTGGTAGCTTAGCTTTGATTTCCGCAATCCCGGCAGTCCCATATCCTCCTCGCGGTCCAGATATTTAACGCTCGGATATTTCTCTCTTATATATCTTGCAAGCTCGCGGTTTATGGCAGCGTACGCGCCTTGTATCTGCGAGCGAGCCTTTTCAAAATGCACGTCAAACGTGTCATCTGCCATACGTGAAGCAAAGGTAAAGGCAAGCACCTCCCCAGCACTCATCAAGGCAAGTCCAACCATTCCGAGCTTTCGGTAATCGCGCAACGCCCCCTCAAGTGCCGAACGCTCCATCCGATAATCGGCTGAGGGATCCTCACAGAGGCGCTCGTCGTACCACTCATCAGCAAGCTTTTTGACTGCATCAACGTTGTTTTCATCTATCAGCTCAACCGTATAATTCGGGAATGCATCGCGAAAACGGTTTATGTGATTGCGCTTTGCCTGATATTTTTTGCCCGTAAGATCTGCAAGATCGTCAATGCTGTAAACGTAATCAAACGATCCCTCATCAGCGTAAAAACGGAATTTGTCGGGATACAGCTCCTGAACGTACTCCCTTGCCGAGGCACTTAGCCCCGTTATATGGCAAGGAATACCTCTTGCCTTAGCATCGGCAATGATCGCATCAAGTGCCTCTCGATTGTTCTCGCATCCCAAAGGATACGGATAAACGACCCGCTGACCGAAGCGCGAAAGAAGTGCTATACCGCAAGAGAGGTGCGCAAAATTCTGTTCTCCCCATAAATACAGATTGGCAAAAGAAAATTCGCATCCGCGCTCTTCTTCTCGGAAAAGATAGCTTTCATACAATTCCTTATCGCTCAGGGTTACAGGCTTGAAGTTAATTTTTGTTTCGTGTTTATTTTTAATCGTATTTTCCATTATACCTTAGTTTTCACCGTTTACGGCTTCTTATACCGAAGCTATAGATACTCCCTCGCTCGGTGCCGAAACGAGGGAGATTTTTTATTTGGCGTTTGCTATGATATCGGAAATCTCCTGCGCGGCACTGTCAAGCGATGCAGTGCTCCCAAAGCTTTTGTCTCTTGACGATATCTCAACTACGTTCTGTTTCATATTTCGGGGGCTGACTATAACTCTGTACGGCACACCGAGAAGATCCGCATCCGAGAACATAACGCCTGCGCTTATATTTCTGTCATCATAGATGACCTCAACGCCGCGAGAGGTAAGCTCGGCGTACAGCTTATCGGCATATTCCTTTACCTCTGCATCATCCGCGCGGACTGCGCAAAGATGCACCTGCCAGGGAGCTATAGAAATAGGCCATATAGGTCCGTAATCATCATGGCGCACCTCACATATTGCAGCAGCAAGCCTGCCTACACCGATACCGTAGCAGCCCATTATGGGATACTGCGAGTTACCCTCGCTGTCGGTATAGGTCATGTTCATAGACTTTGTGTATTTTGTACCGAGCTGGAATATATTGCCGACTTCAATTCCGCGTGATACGGTAACGGAGTGCTTTCCGCAAACGGGACATATTCCGCCTACCTGTATCTTCGTAAAGTCGTGGAACTCGGCGCCCGGAACGTCTCTTGTCATATCAAGGCCCGTTGTATGATATTCAGATTTGTTTGCACCGCACACAAGGTTGTTCATATCTTTGAGAGAATTATCGTAAAGCACGATAAAGTCTCCCTCCAAGCCGACAGGGCCTATGAAGCCCGCTGTAAGACTGCAATCCGCGGTTATAGCGGCAGGGTGGATATCAAAGCCGAGATAATTTGTAAGCTTGGTTTCATTCACCTCAAGGTCGCCACGCATGAAGATCACTATGTATTTATCGTCCGAATTTCTCTGATATACAACTGCCTTGCATGTGTTCTTTGCATCACAGTTAAGAAAATCGCACAGCTCCTCTATCGTATGGATGCCGGGAGTATATACGTCGGTCAGCTCATCGGACTGTTCACTGCGAATACACTCGGTGATATTTTCAGCCGCTTCCATATTTGCGCGATAATTGCACTCGGGGCATATAACTATTGAATCCTCGCCTATATCGGTAAGAAGCATAAACTCATGCGAGATGCTGCCTCCCATCATACCCGAATCGGATGCTACCGAGACGACCTCGGGAATACCGACTCTCGAAAAAATACGCTCGTAAGCCTTGTGGCATCTTTCATAATACTCCTCAAGGTCTTTTTGACTTGTGTGGAAGGAATATGCATCCTTCATTGTGAACTCACGCACACGGATAAGTCCCGATTTCGGTCTCGCCTCATCACGGAACTTAGTCTGTATCTGATATATCATAAACGGATATTTCATATAGCTCTGACCGTATTCGCGAACTAGCTGAACCGCCGCCTCCTCGTGAGTCATCCCTAGGACTACGGGGCTTCCGTTTCTGTCATTAAAGCGAACGAGCTCCTTGCCTATGCTATCGTATCTTCCCGACTCTTCCCAAAGCGATGCGGGCATAACTACGGGGAAGCTTACCTCCTGACCGTCTATCGCATCCATTTCCTCACGCATTATATTTTCTATCTTGCGTGTGATACGCTTCAGGGGCGTATAGGATGAAAATATACCGTTGGCTACGTATTTCATATAACCGCCGCGCACCATGAGCGCATGGCTCTCCGTATTGCAATCCGACGGTTTTTCTTTAAATCTCTCTCCTACAAGCTTTTCAAGCTTCATAAAATTTACCTCTTCTTTTTCTTTGTTTGTCTTATTCCGAATAGGGCGGTGCCGAAAGGTATCTCTCGCCCGTATCGGGCAAGAGAGTAACTATGGTCTTGCCTGCATTTTCGGGGCGCTTTGCAAGCTCGATTGCCGCAAAAGCCGCAGCCCCCGACGAAATGCCGACCAGTACTCCCTCGCTTTTTGCGATAAGCCTGCAGGTATCAAACGCATCCTCATCCGAAACCGTAATTATCTCATCGTAAATATCCGTATTGAGCACTTTCGGAACAAATCCCGCACCGATACCTTGTATTTTATGCGAACCTGCCGCCCCCGATGAAAGCACAGGGGAGGATGACGGCTCGACCGCTACTATCTGTATGTCCGGATTTTTTGATTTCAGATATTCACCGACACCGCTCAGCGTTCCCCCTGTGCCTACCCCCGCAACGAAAATATCCACCTCGCCGTCGGTATCCTCGTATATTTCGGGGCCGGTCGTTTCCCTGTGAGCCTTTGCGTTGGCAGGATTTGAGAACTGATCGGGGATAAAGCTTGAGGGTATTTGCCTTGCCAGTTCCTCTGCCTTTTCGATGGCACCTCTCATGCCCATTTTCCCGTCTGTCAGTACAAGCTCCGCTCCGTAAGCGCTCATGAGCCGCCTGCGCTCAACCGACATTGTATCGGGCATAACGATGATGACCTTGTAGCCTCTTGCCGCAGCAACAGAGGCAAGCCCGATACCCGTATTGCCCGACGTTGGCTCGATTATTACCGAGCCGCTACGAAGAGCACCGATCGCTTCCGCCTCGTCTATCATATATTTCGCAGCCCTATCCTTTACAGAGCCTGTGGGGTTGAAATATTCAAGCTTCGCAAGAAGCCTTGCCCGTATGCCGAGCTGCTCTTCAATATTTGAAAGCTCAAGAATAGGTGTTCTTCCTATGAGCTGATCTACAGATTTATATATACAGGACATAGCGTTCTCCTTTTTGAAAAATTGTATCACTTATTCCCTGCCTTGTCAATAGATTTTCATATATTTTATTTATACTTACTCACGTATTTTATTTGTGTTCACGGATTGAGGCTGCGCTTCAACGGTTTATTTATCGCTTTTCGGGACACACTATCGGTAAAAGGAGATCGGTATGGATATAGTAAAGGTAATTCTCACGTCACTTCTATCTGTTATCACCTTATTTCTCATTGCTAAGATAATGGGACATAAGCAACTGTCACAGCTTGATTTTTTCGATTATATAAGCGGTATAACGATAGGGTCTGTTGCGGCAGAGCTTGCAACGGAACTTAAGCAGCCGCTAAATCCCCTGATAGCTTTGGTTATCTACGGTATAGCTTCCGTTATTCTGAACCTCATCACGCACAAGCTTCCTAAGATGCGAAAATACGTTAACGGCACTCCCTCGATTTTATTTGAAGGCGGCAAGCTGTACCGCGAAAACATGAAAAAGGCTAAGCTGGATCTCAGCGAATTCATGGTACTGTGCCGCGAGGCGGGATATTTTGATCTGAACGATATTGAGGTCGCAATATTCGAACAGAACGGTAAGCTTTCCGTTCTGCCGAAAAGCGAAAAGCGGCCCCTTGATCCGAGTGACGTTGGGATTTGCCCGAAGGCGGCTCACATAAACACCGAAATAATCATGGACGGACGTATTATGCATGAAAATCTGTTGCGGATGGGACTTGATATAAAATGGCTTGAAAAGCAGCTTCGTGATGCGGGATATCGGGATGCAAAAGAGATATTTCTTTGTATCTGTGATGACGAACGCAAGCTCACAATGTTCACCACAAAATAAATCCGCCGTGGAAATTCGACAGAAAAATAAGAGGCTGTCGCATTTAGGCGTAATCGAAAACAAAATTGGCGAGGTAGAAAGAAAT
>CAZTWE010000014.1:0-39572 GCA_964617165.1 uncultured Ruminococcus sp. | reverse complement strand
TACATGGATAGAGCAGGGCGGTACCAACGTTTCGGGCGGTCAGAAGCAGAGGCTTTGCATCGCGCGTGCGCTTCTGAAAAAGCCCAAGATACTTATTCTTGACGATTCCACAAGTGCTGTGGATACAAAAACAGATGCCTTTATACGCCGTGGCTTTGCGGAGTTCGTTCCCGATACCACAAAGATCATCATAGCTCAGAGAATATCCTCCGTCATGGATTCGGATATTATAATAGTTCTTGACGGCGGTAATGTGTCAGATATCGGAAAGCACGACGAGCTTATGCGAAGTAGCGATATATACCGCGAGGTCTACGAGCAGCAGACCGAGGGAGCAAAGGGGGATTGTGATAATGAGTAATAACAAAAGACCTCCGAACGCAGGCTCCATGAAGGGCATCATGCCGAGACTGCTCAAAATGCTGATAAAGGATTACCCGGTCCTTGTTCCCATAACTATATTCTGCATAATATGTGCAGCTATCGTTGCCGTTATCCCGTCACTGTTCATAAGAGAGATAACCGATATTATAGAATATTCGATAGAGTATTCGCAAATCGCTGGTGTTGACGCGGCCTATGAATACGCAATGGGCGAAGCCGTACCTAAGATACTTACTCTTGTGGCTATATACTGTGTGGCTATAGTTCTCATAACCGTTGACAATCAGCTCACAGCTATAATAACTCAGGGATTTATCTCAAAAATGCGTATACGCATGTTCAACGGCATGCAAAATCTTCCCATAAGATACTTTGATACCCATAAGCACGGCGATATAATGAGCTACTATACAAATGATATAGATACCCTGCGCGAGCTTATATCGAGAGCACTTCCCACGCTCATAAGGGCAGGTATAATCGTTGTATCGGTGCTTGGAATAATGCTTTATTACAGCGTATGGCTTACACTTGTTGTTGTGGCAGGTGTCGTGCTCATGATATTCGTTTCCAAAAAGGCGGGCGGTGGCTCTGCGAAGTATTATATAAAGCTTCAAGGCTCCGTCGGTACGCTTGAGGGTTACGCACAGGAAATGATGAACGGTATCCGTGTCGTCAAAATGTTTGGAAGAGAAGAGCAGTGCAAGGCGGAATTTGCAAAGATAAACGATGAGCTCAATCATCAGGCGTTCCGTGCAAATGCTTATTCCAATATACTTGGGCCTATTATAAATAATATAGGAAACATTCTGTACGTTATAGTCGCTACTGTCGGCGGTGTATTCCTTATTATTCCCGATTTTTACAACCTCAGCATAGAAAACTTTTTCGGTGTTACTACGTTTACTCTCGGTGTTCTTGTGCCGTTCCTTAATATGACAAAGCAGTTTACCGGCAACGTAAATCAGCTCTCTCAGCAAATAAATTCCATCGCAATGGCAATGGCGGGTGCGAAGAGAGTCTTTACTCTTATTGATGAAGAGCCGGAATGTGATAACGGTTACGTAACTCTTGTCAATGCTAAGCTGACGGAGGACGGCGGTGTTACAGAGGTAGCTGAACGTACAGGAATATGGGCGTGGAAGCATCCGCACTCCGATGGTACCGTTACGTACACAAGGCTCATGGGTGACGTTCGCATGGAGGACGTTGACTTTGAATATGAAGAGGGCAAGCCTGTCCTCCGCGACGTCAGCGTATATGCCGAACCCGGACAAAAGGTAGCCTTCGTAGGTGCTACAGGTGCCGGAAAAACCACTATAACAAATCTTATAAACCGCTATTATGACATTGTGGACGGTAAGATAAGATATGACGGTATAAATATAAATAAGATCAAAAAGTCCGATCTGCGTCGTTCTCTCGGTATAGTTCTACAGGAAACCAATCTCTTCACAGGCACCGTAATGGAAAACATCAGATACGGAAAGCTTGATGCAAGTGACGAGGAGTGTATTGCGGCAGCCAAGCTTGCGGGGGCAGACGACTTTATATCGAGATTGCCCGACGGATATAATACGGAGCTTGCAAGTAACGGAGCAAATCTCTCGCAGGGGCAGCGTCAGCTTATAGCAATAGCGCGTGCCGCTGTTGCAGATCCGCCCGTTATGATAATGGACGAGGCAACCTCTTCTATAGATACGAGAACGGAAGCTATAGTTCAGGCAGGTATGGATAAGCTTATGGAGGGCAGAACGGTATTCGTGATCGCGCACAGGCTCTCAACAGTCAGAAATTCGGACGTAATAATGGTGCTCGATCACGGTAAGATAATCGAGCGCGGATCGCATGATAAGCTTATCGCAGAGCGCGGTACCTATTATCAGCTTTATACGGGTGCATTTGAGCTTGAATGATTTCTTATTATATCTTGTGTCGTAAATTTTTTTGAAAGCAAAATTTACCGTGATGCTCACCGCATTACCCGAAAATCAAAAGATTTTCGCACATTCCTTGAAATACACTCGTCCGTGCTTGCTGGCAAGCCGACAGACACGAACTTCGTATACTATAGTAATAGGAGAGAAAGTTTATGAAAAGCTGTTCCTTTACCGGGCACAGAGTAATAAATCCAAAGCACAAGGCGAAGCTGCATGACCTGTTGGCAAGAGGCATCGAATATGCCTACAGAGAGGGATGCCGAACGTTTTATTGTGGCGGTGCGCTCGGGTTTGATACAATGGCGGCACAGTGTGTTCTTCATTTCAGGATAAAATACCGTGATATAAGACTTGTAATACTCATTCCATGTACCGATCAGAGTGATTCATGGAGCTTGGCGGATAAGCAGATGTACGATTACATGCTTTCCTCAGCCGACGAGGTGGTATATACTCATGACGGTGCATATACTCCAAATTGCATGAAGATAAGGAATGAGCGTCTGGCAGAGCTTGGAGATATGCTTATAGCATTTTCGGGCAGAGCTACGAGTGGCTCCGCACAAACGCTCAGAATGGCAGAGAAAATGGGAAAGAGGGTCTTTAATCTGTATCCGACCGTTGTCGCAGAATAAACGGCTGATATATCATAAAATTTTGTGGGTTGGCTGAAAAATCAAGTTCATGCCAACCCATAATTTATTTTGCTAAAGTGATACTATATTTTAAATATTTTAAGGAAAAACGCTTTTGAAAAAATTTTTTCACTTTTTTTTAATAAAGTATTGACAAATGCGAAAACATGTTGTATAATGTAGACACTTCAACAAACTAAAGTACACTTTGTACAAGAAAAGAGGAAACACATCATGAAAAAAATCACATCACTTTTACTTACAATTTTTATTGTAGCAATGTCCGTGCTCGGAATAACCTCGTGCAGCAAAGCTTCCGACCTTGAGCAGGTTAAAGCAAACGGAAAGCTTGTTGTAGGCGTTACGGTATATAAACCCATGGACTACGTAGACGACGAGAGTGGAGAGTGGGTAGGCTTCGATGCAGAGCTTGCAAAGATGTTTGCAGAGTCTCTCGGCGTTAACTGCCAGCTTGTAATTATCGACTGGAACAATAAGGTCGGTGAGCTTGACGGTAATCAGATAGACCTTATCTGGAACGGTATGACCGCATCGGATGAGCTTGGCGAGCAGATCGATTTCTCGGTATCCTATGCAAAGAACGCACAGGTAGCGGTTGTTAAAAAAGGCTCGTCCGTTACTAAGGATACTGTAAAGAATTCTACAGTTGCAGTTGAGAACGGCTCCGCAGGAGAAACAGCAGCAAGAGAACTCGGTGTTACCGATCTTGTAGAGAAGAGTGACGGTCAGGTGGGCGCACTCAGTGAGATCCTTGCAAATACCGCTGACGTAGCTATTATCGACATCACTATGGCGCAGAGCGTTATAGGCAAAGGTGAGTATGCTGACCTTGAGATACTCGACGGTGCAAGCTACGGAGATGAAATCTTTGCAGTAGGACTTCGTCAGGGAAGCGATCTCAAAGCAGAGCTTGATGCTTTCCTTAAGGCTAAGTATGCTGACGGTACGCTGACAGAGCTTGCCGAGAAATACGGTGTAGGTCTCAATACAGACGCCCTTAAATAAAATAGATTTTACAAACTAACAATAAACGGGTTCGCCATTTGAACGTGACGAATCCGTTTTAGTGATGAAAAGGGAAATAGTTATGGAACAGTTTTTGGAAGTAATTTCAAGTCTTACAAACGGATTTGTAACGTCGGTGGCGCTTTTTGTGCTGACGCTCATCCTTGCGTTACCGCTCGGATTACTTGTTTCTTTTTGCACGATGTCGAAATTCACTCCGCTGAGGCTTTTGTCAAAGCTCTTTGTCTGGGTGCTTCGCGGTACTCCTCTGATGCTTCAGATATTCGCAATATTCTATCTGCCGGGGCTTCTCTTCGGATTCAGATGGCCGCAAATAAATACGGGCTGGGAATGGTTTGATGCGACCTTTTCAACTAGATTTATCGCTGCTCTCGTTGCTTTTGTGATAAATTATTCCGCGTATTTTTCAGAAATATATCGCGGTGGTATACAGTCCATATCGCAGGGACAGTACGAGGCGGGACAGGTACTCGGTATGAGCAGATCACAGACCTTCTTCAGAGTCATTCTTCTGCAAGTGATAAAACGTATAATTCCGCCTATGTCAAACGAGATAATAACGCTCATAAAGGACACGTCGCTTGCAAATACCATAGCCGTATACGAGCTTATATTCAAGGCAAAGGAATTTATGCTTGAGGGCTTGCTGTGGCCTCTCTTCGCTGCAGGCTTGTTCTATCTGATATTTGTCGGCTTGCTTACCGTTCTTCTCGGAAAGCTTGAAAAGAAGCTTGACTATTTCAAAGCATAAGAGGAGGGGATTGTTATGTCATTTCTTGAAGTAAAGGATCTCAAAAAGAATTTCGAAGATACACAGGTTCTGAGGGGTGTAAGCTTTTCCCTTGAAAGAGGGCAGATACTGTCGATTATCGGTGCATCGGGCGGTGGAAAAACCACGCTTTTACGTATTCTCAATTCCCTTGAGGTGGCAAGTGAGGGAGAGATAATTATTGACGGTGAAGTTGCCTTTTCATGCGCTGCGGGCACAGAGCCTACGGTAAATGAGGCGGACGGCTTGAGAACGGGACTCGTTTTTCAGGGCTTCAATCTTTTTCCGCAGTACAGCGTTAAGGGAAATCTTACGCTTGCTCCGATATGCCGCGTAAAAAAGGATAAGAGCTTTAAGCAGAACAAAAAGCAGATAATAGCAGATATAGATAAACGCGCTGATGAGATACTTGAAAGCGTCGGGCTTTCCGAAAAAGCCGATTGTTATCCGTATCAGCTTTCGGGCGGTCAGCAGCAAAGAGTCGCCATTGCAAGGGCGCTGATGCTTTCTCCTAAGATACTGTGCTTTGATGAGCCGACCTCAGCACTTGATCCCGAGCTCACAGGCGAAGTGCTTAAGGTTATAAGGTCGTTAAAAAGCCATGATCGCACCATGATAATAGTAACTCACGAGTTGGGCTTTGCCGAAAGCGTCTCTGACAAGATAATATTTATGGCAGACGGACTTATTGAGGAAATTGGTAGTGCGGAAGAAGTTTTCAAAAATCCCAAAAGCGAAAAAACCAAAAAATTTCTTGAGGGAATAAATTTGCAGGGGGAATAAATCGACCGCAATGTAAACTATTGTAGTCAAACACAGCCAAATGCGATTTAATCTGCAAAATATCAGGCAAGAAAAATATTTGTGTTTTCCATAAAAAAACGAAAAAATCCACAAATAACGCATAAATATGTCGTTGTAAACGTCTCCTTTATCTCAATTTTTTTGTTTTTTTATATAAACGCTTGATTTTTTATTTTTGCTATGCTATACTATAGATACCAATGAGTTGGATCTCAAAAAAATGAAATGAGGTGTCATACATGAGCGAATTCTTCAACTCAATAATTAACGGAACCTTTGACTTCATAGCGATAGGTGAGGTACTGAAAGGATTTTTCAATAATGTGCTTGCAAACCCCGGTGTTGCCGGAGTCTGGAACAGCGCATTGGGAATGCTTAAATCCTTGGGAATTATTTTCCCCGTGATCCTTCTTGCGCTTTCTCTTGTTGAACTGCTGTTCGGCAAAAAGCTTATGAGCATTCAAAGGTTTATTCTTTGTGCTGCTGTAGGCTACGGTATCGGCGTTGTCGTAGTTTCTCCTATGATCAATCAGGTATTTGCATTGCCGGATTATGTTTCGGGCGCGGTTATCGCTATCGTTCTTGCGGTGCTTTGCAAGTACATATACTTCGCAGCTGTTGCTGTTGCTGTCGGTTACAGTGCATATCTTACGTGCATTAACCCCGCTATACTTCCCATAGCACTGCCTACACAGAACAATACTGTTATCAGCCTTGTTGTCGCACTTGTAGCTATACTTATCGTGTTCCTGCTTCTCAAGTACGTTGAGATGCTCGGCACGTCCGTGCTCGGTGCATTCTGCATTACGAGAGTTGTTATCGCGAACTTCTTCGATTACAGAACTATCGGCTTCATTGCTAACTTTGCATGGATAGTTGATATAGTACTCATCGCTATCATAGCTCTCATCGGATTTATCGTTCAGGTTAAGACAAGAAAGAGATATTGATTTAGGAAGCCGATATGATAGATCGCAATGATGACAAGAATGATGTCGTTACGTTTACTGCAGCGGATGGCAGCACGGTAGATTTCATTGAAATTGCCGGAATTAACCTTGACGGTCACTTTTACGCTATACTCAAACCTGTAGTACCTCTCCCCGGAATGTCGGATGATGAGGCGTTGGTATTTGAGGGTAAAAACGTTGACGGTCAATCACAGTTCAACGTGGTTGTGGACAGCGACGTTATCGATGCTGTTTTCGACGAGTACGAAAGACTGCTGGCGGAAAACGATTAACGAACTAACTGAAATTTCACAGGCATAAAAGAGCAGGTACACAAGATTTCTAGTCTTGCGTGGTTGCTCTTTTGCTGTTTTTGACGTAAAATTGCTTTCCGTACTTAACTAAATCTATTGACATTCCTTTGAAAATATAGTAAAATGGATGAGTAAAATAAAATTTAAGGAGATCGTAATGGATATTTCTGAAAAAAGAGCATTGCAACGTACAGCGAACAATGTCAGACTTGGCATTATCGAGGGCGTTTATAATGCAGGCTGCGGCCATCCCGGCGGCTCACTTTCGATAGCCGATGTTATCACATATCTCTATTTCAAAGAGATGAATATCGATCCCCGTGATCCGAAAATGGAAACGAGGGATAGATTTGTCCTTTCTAAAGGGCATACGGCTCCCGCTCTTTACGCGGTTCTTGCTGAGCGCGGTTACTTTGACAAGGAAGAGCTTAAAACTCTCAGAAAAACCGATTCCCGACTTCAAGGGCATCCCGATATGAAAGGTATCCCCGGTGTTGATATGACTACGGGGTCTCTCGGTCTTGGAATATCCGCTGCATGCGGAATGGCGCTTTCAGCTAAGGTTTACGGTGCCGATAACCGTGTATACACGATAGTGGGTGACGGTGAAAGCGAAGAGGGTCAGGTATGGGAGGCAGCAATGTTTGCCGCTCATTATAAGCTTGATAATCTTGTTTGCGTTCTCGATCTGAACGGCTTGCAGATAGACGGTAAAATAACGGAGGTTATGAATCCCACTCCCCATGATGAAAAATTCCGCGCTTTCGGCTGGAACGTCATTGTGATAAACGGTCATGATTTTGACGATATAGAGGCAGCGTTTGCTTCTGCAAGGGAAGTAAAGGGTAAGCCCACGGTAATTATATCCAAGAGTATAAAGGGCAAGGGCGTTTCATATATGGAGAATAAATGCGAGTGGCACGGACAGGCTCCGAAAGAGGATCTTTACCGAGTAGCACTCGAGGATCTTGGCAAAATTGCCGAGAGCCTTAACTCTTAAAGGAGGATTTGTCATGGCAGATAAAAAGGCTACAAGAGAAAGCTACGGCGCAGCACTTGCCGAGCTTGGTGAAAAATACGATTTTCTTGTTCTTGATGCTGACCTTGCAGCGGCAACGAAAACCGGTGTTTTCAAAAAGAAATATCCCGAGCGTTTCTTTGATTGCGGTATAGCAGAGGGCAATATGATGAGTGTTGCGGCGGGTATCGCAGCAACGGGTAAAACAGTTTTTGCATCTACTTTCGCAATGTTTGCGGCAGGCAGAGCATTTGAGCAGGTGAGAAATTCAATAGGCTATCCTCACCTCAACGTTAAAATCGGAGCAACTCACGCAGGTATCACCGTCGGAGAGGACGGTGCAACTCATCAGTGCAATGAGGATATTGCTCTTATGAGAACTATTCCCGGCATGGTCATAATATCTCCTGCGGATGCGGATGAGGCTTATGCGGCTGTTGAAGCGGCAATCAATTATTACGGTCCCGTATATATGCGATTTGGCAGATTTGCCGTTCCGAATCTTACTCCCGAAATCAAGGATTATAAATTCGAGATAGGCAAAGGCGTGCTTTACCGTGAGGGTACTGACGTTACCATCGTGGCAAACGGCTATATGGTGCATCTTGCACTTGAGGCTGCGGATATGCTTGCAGAAGAGGGAATTTCGGCTGAGGTAATAAACATTCATACGATAAAGCCTCTTGATAACGGTATGATAGTAGCCTCCGCGAAAAAGACGGGTGCCGTCGTAACCGCTGAGGAGCACAGTGTAATAGGCGGACTCGGCTCCGCTGTGTGTGACGTTCTCTCGGCTGAGTGTCCCACACCTGTTCTTAAAGTAGGAGTAGAGGATGCTTACGGCAGAAGCGGTAAGGTTCCGGAGCTGCTTGAAATCTACGGCTTGACTGCGAAAAATATTGCAGCCAAGGCAAAGCTTGCCATAGCGGGCAAAAAATAATAATGCGAGCGATTTTTCTTCGTTAAAATGACAGAAAAATCGCTCTCGTTTTGTAATAATTATTAAAAAATAGAAAAAGCGGATATTTTTTTCGAAAAAGTGTTTACAAAAGACATATTTTGAGGTAAAATAATAAACGAAAAAATAAAGTGGGGGATAGGCAAAAATGTCGGATAAGAAAAACAAAAGAGTTCTCATTAAATTGTCCGGAGAAGCGCTGAAAAACGGAAGCGGTGCTATCTACGACAACGATTTTGTAGATGATGTTGCAAAGGTGCTTTGCAAATGCGTTGACGAGGGATATGAAATAGCCGTTGTCGTAGGCGCGGGAAATATCTGGCGCGGCAGATCCGGCGGCGGAATGGACAGAACGAATGCAGACCGTATGGGTATGCTTGCAACTGTCATAAATGCTATCTACATAAAGGATGCCGTCACAAGGGCAGGCAAGGAGGCGCACGTGCTCAGTGCCGTTCCTATGTCACCGTTCGCAGAGGACTATACGGCAGAGGCGGCAAAAAAATATCTTGAAGCAGGTGCTATTGTAATAATGGGTGCCGGTTTAGGTATTCCTTTCCTTTCCACGGATACCACGGGTGCTGTCAGATCCGCAGAGATCGCTGCCGATGCAATGCTTATGGCTAAGAACGTTGACTATATATACAACGCTGACCCAAAAGAGGTTGAGGGTGCCAAAAAGCTTGAAAAAGTAAAGGCATCCGAAGTTCTTGCCATGAATCTTAAAGCTATAGATTCAACGGCAACTGCGTTCTGCATGTCTGCGGGTATGCCTATTCGAGTCTTTGGATTTAAAAAACCCGAGGATATAATAAAAGCGGTTCGCGGAGAAACCTTCGGAACCGTAGTAACGCCTAATTAAGATAATTTTACATAAGGAGAAAACAGTATGAAGCTCGATTCAAAGGAATTCGAAACAAAAATGACAAAGACCATCGCGTCTTACAAGGAGAATCTCTCCACAATAAGAGCGGGAAAAGCTAACCCCGACGTTTTGAAAAAAATAGAGGTTGATTACTACGGTGCTCCCTCTGCAATAGCGACGATTGCCGAGGTTAAGGTAACCGATGCAAGAACTATAACTATCACTGCATGGGATAAAAGCATCATGAAAGGCATAGAGAAAGCTATTCTTACGTCTGACCTCGGAATTCATCCGCAGAATGACGGTGCCTGCATAAGACTCACGTTCCCGCCTATGACAGAGGAGCGCAGAAGAGAGCTTTCCCGTCAGGTATCAAGGCTTGGCGAGGATGCAAAGGTTGCTATCCGTAATATTCGCCGCGATGCCAATGACAAAACAAAGTCTATGAAGAAAAATTCCGAGATGACCGAGGATGAGGCAAAGGCAAGTGATAAGATCATTCAGGATCTTACCGATAAGTACATCAAGGAAGTTGACGTTATTACAAACGCAAAGACCAAGGAAATAATGGAGATATAAAGCAGAGAGGTACCTGTCTTGGGTAAGAAAGAAAAAGAGATCATTAAGGTTGATGACAGGCTTCGTTCCGTAGCTATAATAATGGACGGTAACGGCAGATGGGCTAAAAAGCGTCTTTTGCCGAGAACCGTTGGGCATAAGCAGGGCGCGGCTATCATTGAGGATATCTTGCTGACGTTTAAAGCAATGGGGGTACATTACGTAACGCTTTACGCTTTTTCCACTGAAAACTGGAAAAGGCCGAAAGAGGAAGTGGACACGATAATGAACCTTGTCTATAAGTATCTTGACGAGGTCGTTATAGACAGAATAAATAGGGATAAAGATTTCTCCATGCGTTTCCTCGGTGATAAAAATGCGCTTCCCGAGAAGTTACGAGATAAGTGTATAGAGGTCGAAAACATGGCTAAGGACAGAGCTTTCGTTTGCAATCTTGCACTTAACTACGGTGGAAGAGACGATATTGTGCATGCCGCAAAGAAGGTTGCCGCAAGGGGGCTTCCGATGACCGAGGAAAACATATCGCGCTTCACTTATACCGCAGGCACGCCCGACCCGGATCTTATAATAAGAACGGGTGGAGATTTCAGAGTATCCAATTTCCTTTTGTGGCAGGGCGCTTATTCGGAGTTCGTTGTACTCGATACCCTTTGGCCTGATTTTTCTGTCGATGATATCAACAAATGCGTCACTGAGTTCTATTCCAGAAAACGCCGCTTCGGCGGTCTTGGTGAGGAGGAGAGCTGACTGTGAAAACGAGAGTATTAACAGGCTTACTTATTATCGCGGTGATGACTGCGGTGCTCTGTGTTTCAAATACCATAGTATATCCCATCGTTGTATCGGTGCTTGCCGTTATCTCTGCGTACGAGGTTTTAAAAACGCTCGCCTTGCAGCGTATATATACGATATCCGTGCCGGTATACGCTATCACAGCGGTAATGCCGATGCTCGCATACGTTCTCGGGGATATATTGGGTCGCGCGGAGACGCTGTTTATAATAATTCTTGCACTTGTTCTCTTCGTACTTATGATGTGGATGTTTTTCGTTGCCGTGTTTGTACGCGGTATCGTAAGCTTCACGAAAATATCGGCAGGCTTTGTGCTCGTTATGTACATTGTTGCCTGCTTCTCCTCTCTCGTAATAATCCGTCATATAGATGATATCGGCTTGTTCTGCCTTGGAATGGTGCTTGTCGGAGCATGGATCAGCGATGTGTTCGCGTATTTCACAGGCGTTCTTTTCGGTAAGCATAAGCTGATTCCCGAGGTAAGCCCGAAAAAGACCGTAGAGGGCTCCATCGGAGCTATAGTATGTACAACGGTGCTTATGATGTTTTACGGCTTCCTTGTTTCGCTTTTCACAGATCTTGTTCCGAATTACCTTGTTCTCGCGATATCGGGAGCTATACTTTCGGTAATGGGTCAGATAGGTGATCTGATAGCATCTGTCGTAAAGAGAGAGTACGGCGTTAAGGATTACGGTACGCTTCTGCCGGGGCACGGTGGAATAATGGATAGATTTGATTCCATTCTTGCCGTGTCGGGAGTTGCAATGATAATATCGTTGCTATTCGCTCCGTTTTCATAAACCGATACAGAGAGGGGCTGTCACATCCCTCAAATCTGACTATCCCCTAAAGAAGGCTGTCGCAAATGCGGTTTGCGGCAGCCTTAAACAAAGCTTGTGCAAAAGCTTGTACGAAAGGAAGGCTTATTATGAGCAAAACAATAGCGGTGCTGGGAGCGAGCGGCTCCGTCGGTACTCAGGCACTGGACGTCGCGCGTGCGAGAGACTACACGGTAGATCTCATCAGCGCAAATACAAATGAAAAAAAGGCGGAACGGGCAGCAAGAGAATTCAGGCCGCGATATCTTGCAATGGCAAATGCCGAAGCCGCCAAAGGTATGCGAGTGCGCCTTGGCGATACCGATATAAGGATATTTTCAGGTGAGGCGGGAATATGCGAGGCTATCGGTGAGTGCTCGGCTGAAACGGTGGTGAATTCCATTCTCGGTGAAGCGGGGCTTATGCCAACACTTGCCACCATAGATGCGGGGCGCAGGCTTGCTCTCGCTAACAAGGAATCGCTCGTTATTGCAGGAGATATAGTCATGGCGCGTGCAGCGGAGCGAGGTACGGAAATACTTCCCGTTGACAGTGAGCATTGCGCTATATATCAGTCATTGATGTGCGGAAAACGCTCTGAGATAAAGCGTCTTATACTGACGGCATCGGGCGGTCCGTTCTTCGGGAAGAGCAAAGAGGAGCTCCGAGCGGTAACGCTATCGGATACTCTTGCGCATCCAACCTGGAAAATGGGTAAAAAAATAACAGTTGATTCAGCAACCCTCATGAATAAAGGCTTCGAGATTGTCGAAGCGGCTCATCTGTTTGGAGTTGCTTCGGATAAGATAAAGGTTGTTGTTCACAGGGAAAGTATATTACATTCCGCTGTTGAATATATTGATAACAGTATTATCGGAGAATTTTCAGTTCCCGATATGCGCATGTGCGTGCAATACGCGGTCGATTACCCGGATAGATTATCGGGTGTTTTCTCTGAGCTTGATCTTGCCGCTTTGGGCAAAATGACGTTTGCCGAGGTCGATGATAAAGCGTTTCCGCTCCTGTCACTCGCCAAGCGTGCAATAGCCATGGGCGGCGGCATGTGCGCGGTTATGAATGCAGCTGATGAGGTTGCGGTAGAAGCTTTTCTTCAAGGAAAAATCGGTTTTACCGATATATCGGATGCGGTCATCTCAACGTTCGGCAAAATGGAGAGTGCAAAGCATGCGACCTCGCTTGAAGATATAATTGCCTCCGACAGAGAGGCACGTTCGGTAGCAAAGGCATACGTTAAGGAGATATTAGCTTGAGTATTTTTGTAACAGTCGCAGTATCTGTGTTAGTATTCGGCTTTTTGATTTTTATTCACGAGTTCGGGCATTATATAACCGCCAGAATATTTAAAGTAACCATAGAAGAGTTTTCTATAGGCATGGGGCCACGCATTATTACCTGGGTCTCAAAGAAAACCAATATAAGGTATTCAATATCACTGCTTCCGATAGGTGGCTTTGTCGCCATGCCAGGAGAGAACGGTGAGTATAACGGCACTGATGATGCGCTTTCCGAGGTGGCAGAAGAGGAAGATCCGTATATAAACGATCCCAATACGTTCGGGAAAAAGCCTGCATGGCAGAGATTTATAATAACCGCTGCCGGTGCAACGGTTAATATCGTTGCAGGCTTTCTTGCCATGATACTTCTCACAAGCATGATAAAAATAGGCGATACCACAGTGAGCAAATATCATACTAAAGAATCTCTTTCCGAGGCGTACGGAACGGAAATTGAGGTTTTATCCTCAGAGTCGGGCATAATGGTGAACGATAAAATAGTGTCGATAGGCGGCAAGCGAGTCAATATCGTGGATGAGCTTTCTTATGAAATAATGCGTCGGGGAAACGAGCCCGTGGACGTTCTTGTTCTAAGGAACGGTGAGGAGCTTTTACTGAGGGACGTGGTTTTCCCAACCCAAAGCGACGGTGGCCAGGTGTTCGGAATTATGGATTTCAAAGTAGCACCCGTCGATAAAAATTTTTTCTCGGTAATAAAGTATTCATGGTGTAAGTCCGTGCTTATTATAAGAATGTGCTGGGAATCGATATATGATCTTATTGTGGGAAGATATACCTTTACTGCGGTATCGGGGCCTGTGGGAATATCCTCTGCAATAGGTAACGCTGCCACACAGGGCTTTACGTCACTTTTGTATATCACTGTGCTGATAAGCATAAATCTCGGAGTTATGAATCTTTTGCCTATTCCCGCGCTTGACGGTGGTAGGCTGCTCACAATACTTATCGAGATGATAACGAGAAAGAAGCTTCCCCCAAAGGTTGAGGGGTGGATAAACGGAGTAGGTCTCGTGTTGCTTTTGGGACTGTCGCTCATCATAATGATAAAGGATATAATACAGCTTATAATTTAAGGATTAATATGGAAAGACGTAAAAGCAAAGCGATCAAGGTAGGTAATATCGGTATCGGCGGAGAGTATCCGATCACCGTACAGTCAATGACTAATACTGACACAAATAACGTAGAGGCAACCTATGAGCAGATAATGAGACTTACGCGTGCGGGGTGTGACGTTGTCCGTCTTGCGGTTCCGAGCGTTGAAGCGGCACAGACCTTCAGAGTGCTGAGGGATAGGGGCGTTACGGTTCCGCTCGTCGCAGATGTCCATTTCGATTACAAAATTGCCATAGCCGCAGCGAAAGCAGGAGCGGATAAAATAAGAATAAATCCGGGAAATATAGGTAGTAAAGATAAAATCTCTCTGGTGGTGGACGTATGCCGTGAGATGGGCTTGCCTATAAGGATAGGAGTCAATTCAGGCTCGCTTGAAAAGGATATCCTTGCAAAATACGGTGCTCCAACAGCTGAAGCTCTTGCCGAGAGTGCTATTTACCACGCATCGCTTCTTGAAGAGCTTGATTTTACGGATATAGCTGTATCCGTGAAGGCATCTGACGTATCAAGCATGATCAAGGCTAACAGAATACTTGCCGAAAAAACGCCTTATCCATTGCATCTCGGTGTTACTGAGGCAGGGGCAAGAGAGCGTGCTATAGTAAAAAGCAGTATAGGTGTCGGTGCGCTTCTTGCCGAGGGAATAGGTGATACCGTGCGTGTTTCTCTCACTGATGATCCCGTCGAAGAGGTTAAGATAGCAAGGCATATTTTGCGCTCTCTCGACCTTGACGTCTCGCGTGGAATGGATATTGTATCCTGCCCGACCTGCGGAAGAACTAAGATAGATCTTATCGCGCTTGTGCGGGATTTTGAAGAGCTTGCACAAAAAGAGGGCATAGTCGATAAGAATATCAAGGTAGCCTTGATGGGCTGTGTGGTAAACGGTCCGGGTGAAGCGAGAGAGGCGGATATCGGAATTGCAGGCGGAGTAGGCGAAGCGTTGCTTTTCAAACGCGGACAAACTATAAGAAAAATCAAAGAAGAGAATATTTTAAAAGAGCTTATAGATGAGATTAAGAGGATGTAAATTTTAATGGCAGATAAGAGTTTTTTGGAGGTTTTTTCAAGATACGCACCAACTAAGGATAAACGCGCGTTGCTTGAATCTGCGACCGAGGCGAAGGTAAAGTATGCAAAGGAGGACCGCATTGTTGAGGTCAATCTCTACTTCGGCACGCACGTTGATGCTGAGCTTATATATGAAATAGAAGATGAATGTCGCGAGCTGTACGAGCTGCGTTCATTTAAAATATTGCCCCATTTTCCGAGCGAAATATTCGATATAAAATATTTCTCGGAAATAGCAACCGAAGCAGCGCTCTGCGGCGCTGTGACAAACGGATTTTTCTCGGGAGCCGAGTATTCGGATAACGGAGAGACCATATTTGTAGGTATTCCTTATTTTGCAAATGCCGTGACCTTTGTGAGGGATGCAAGCACGGAGCAGACCTTATCGCGCATACTCTATTCGAGATACGGTGTAACGCGTAAAATAGCCATAACAGAGGGGAGCGGAGCGGAAGCCAGAGCTGAGCTCATAGAATCCCGCCGTAAGAGCATAATAAAGCGCGCTGAGGAGGAAAACCGCGAGCGTGCACGTGAGGAGCGTCAGGCTGCAATTGAGGGCAGAGAAGCAGCGCTTCGTGCCGAAGATCCGAAATTTGATTATGAAAAACGTGCGGGCATATCCTCTGTAACAGGCATTAACGAGGATATCTCGGATACACGTTTTCTTCGAGGCGCCACCACGTACAATACAGAGGGTGCGGAGCTGATATACGGTGAGCCTTTTGATATAATCGAACCGACACCGCTTTCGGATGCTCCAGCTGTAAAGGGGCAGGGGATATTTCTCGGAACGGTCTTTTCTGTGGAGCTTAAAGAAAACCGCGCGGGTGACAGAGTTACTGTCACAATAGGCATTTCCGACGGAGCTTCGGGAATATACGTAAAAAGAAGCCTCCCCCCCGATGAAACAGGCTTTGCAAAGGGAATGAAAGCGGGGATGCACGTTGCCGTATTCGGTCGCCCGATGAGGGATAAATATGACAATGAGCTTTTTATCTCGCTGAGAGCTATGATGAAGATAGGCACGCTCAGCCGCCTGGACGAGGCAAAGGAAAAGCGCGTTGAATTGCATTTACATACCAATATGTCTCAGATGGATGCCCTGATAACGCCCAAGGAGCTTATAGATACAGCTATCAAGTGGGGGCATCGCGCTATAGCCGTTACCGACCATGGTAACGTGCAGGGCTTCCCCGAAGTAATGCTTGCACTTGAAAAGGCGCAAAAGGCAGATGAAAGCATTGATCTGAAGGTTATTTACGGCATGGAGGCGTACTTCGTAAACGATATGGCAAGATGCATGTTCGGTTCATCATACCCGTCGTATGATGATGAAATGGTCGTCTTTGATATTGAAACAACAGGACTTTCAAACCGCACCTGTAAGATAATAGAAATAGGCGCGGTAAAAATAAAGTGCGGAGAGATTATTGATAAATTCGACGTATTCGTTGATCCCGAGGAGCATATATCGGAGTTTATAACAAATCTCACGTCCATAACCGATGAAATGGTTCTGGGAGCACCCAAGGAAAGGGAAGCTCTTGAAGCGTTTCTTGCTTTTGCCGGGGACAGGATGCTGATTGCCCACAACGCAAGCTTTGACGTCGGTTTTATCCGTGTTGCCGCAGAAAGGTGCGGATTACCGTTCTCAAACTCATATCTTGATACGGTAGGTCTTTCTAAATATCTTAACAGCGACCTGAAGAACCATAAGCTTGATACCATAGCAGAGTATTATAAGCTCGGTGATTTCCACCACCACCGCGCTTCGGATGATGCAGAAATACTTGCAAGAATATTCTTCGTAATGCTTGACAGACTTCGCAGCGAGGGAATTTCAACCTTTGATTATCTCATGAACGTAATGAGTGAAAAGTCCGATCCGTTGAAGTTGCCAATGTATCACATGATAATTCTTGCAAAGAATCTCACGGGATTGAAAAATCTGTATAAGCTTGTATCATTCAGCTATCTCAATTACTATAGAAAAAAGCCCAGAATTCCGAAATCGGTTCTGGAGCAGTACAGAGACGGTCTTATTATAGGCTCCGCTTGTGAAGCGGGAGAGCTTTATACCGCTATACTTGACGGAAGATCGGATGCCGAGATAGAGGATATAGCTTCATTTTACGATTATCTTGAAATACAGCCGGTATGCAACAACCGTTTCCTTATAGCAAAAGGAAGAATTGCCAATGAGGACGGTATAAGAGAAATCAACCGCAGAATATATAAGCTTGGTAAAAAGATTGGCAAGCCCGTATGTGCTACGTGTGACGCACATTTTCTAAATAAAGAGGATGAGATCTACCGCAGAGTAATACTCGCAGGCATGAAAATGTCGGATGCCGATAATGAGCTTCCCATATATCTCAGAACTACGGAAGAGATGCTTCGGGAATTTGATTATCTTGGAGAGGAGGCGTGCTATGAGGTTGTAATTGAAAATCCCGGAAAGATTGCGGATATGTGTGAAAAGTTCCGCCCGATACCTAAGGGCAGATATGAGCCCGATATTCCCGGTGCTGCTGAGGAGCTTACGGAATCCTGTTGGAAGAGAGCTAAGGATTGGTATGGCGATCCGCTCCCCGAAATAGTTGAAAAACGCCTTGAAAAAGAGCTGAATTCCATTATCAAAAACGGCTTTGCCGTATTGTATATGATAGCGGTAAAGCTTGTTGCCTATTCCGAAAGTCTTGGTTATCAGGTCGGCTCAAGAGGCTCTGTCGGCTCGTCATTCGTTGCAACAATGTCCGGAATATCCGAGGTAAATCCGCTTCCGCCTCATTACAGATGCCCTAAATGCCGTCACACCGAGTTCTTTACTGACGGTACGGTAGGCTCGGGCTTTGACCTTGACGATAAGCTTTGCCCCGAATGCGGTGAAACGCTTATAATGGACGGTCATGATATTCCTTTTGAAACGTTCCTCGGCTTCTACGGTGATAAATCCCCGGATATAGACCTTAATTTCTCGGGAGACGTTCAGGGCAAGGTACATAAGTATACCGAGGAGCTGTTCGGAGAGGGACACGTGTTCCGCGCGGGAACTATCGGAACTCTTGCGGATAAAACCGCATGGGGATATATAAATAAATATCTCGATGAGAAAAAAGTATCCATTCCGAGAGCACAGGTTGACTATATGGTTACAAAGATGGTAGGCATAAAGCGTACCACCTCTCAGCATCCGGGCGGAATTATAGTTGTTCCCACGGAGTATGAGATATATGATTTCTCACCCGTTCAGCATCCTGCCGATGACCCTAATTCCGATATTATAACGACCCACTATCAGTTCTCATATCTTCACGATACTATTCTGAAGCTTGACGAGCTTGGACACGATATGCCTACCAAGTATAAGATGCTTGAAAAGTACACTAATACGAGTGTGCTTGAAGTGAAGATGAACGATAAATCCATATACGAGCTGTTCCGCTCAACGGCACCCCTCGGAATAACGCCCGAGGATATAGGCGGCACTCAGGTCGGTACGTTCGGTATTCCCGAGTTCGGTACAAGATTTTTGCAGCAGGTGCTGCTTGATGCGAAGCCTGTTACCTTTGCCGATCTGTTGCAGATATCGGGGCTTACTCACGGTACCGACGTGTGGCTTGGTAATGCTCAGGATCTGATAAAGGCGGGGACGTGTACGATTTCTGAGGTAGTTGGTACCCGTGACGGTATCATGCTTTATCTTATACGTCACGGTGTTGATGATTCAACCTCATTTAAAATAATGGAGGACGTAAGAAAGGGCAGAGGACTTACGCCCGAGTTTGAGAAAACCATGCGCGAGCACGGCGTTCCCGATTGGTACATCGGCTCTTGCAAAAAGATCAAATACATGTTCCCGAAGGCTCACGCTGCGGCTTACGTTATGTCGGCAATACGTCTTTGCTGGTATAAGATATACTATCCTATGGAGTTTTACGCTGCATTTTTAAGCGTTGCGCCGGGCGGCTTTAACGCTGAGATTGTAGGAGGCGGATATCGCTCTGTTTCGACCTGTATCGAAGAAATCGAGAAAAAGGGGCAGGAGGGAAGCGCAACCGCAAAGGATAATGAAATGCTTGCAACGATGCAGCTTGTCAGAGAGGCATTGGCACGCGGTGTTCAGTTCCTTGGCGTTGACCTCATGAAATCCGATGCTAAGGCATTTTTGCCTGAGGACGGCAAAATAAGAATGCCGTTCAACTCGCTTCCCGGACTCGGCGATACAGCTGCCGAGAAGATAGTTGAAGCGCGCGATAATAACGTGATATTCTCAATACAGGAGCTTCGCGAAAAATCGGGAATATCCAAATCAATCATAGAGCTGCTTCGCAGAAACGGGGTTCTCGGCGGACTCAGCGAAACAAATCAGCTTTCTATATTTTAAATAAAAAGCCGATGAGCAGAACATCCGCTTGTCGGCTTTAACTTTGATTTTGTAAACTATAGCATGCAAATCAGTTGATAAATATTAAAATCAATAGCATTATAGCACATTCTTTATCCCCGTTTTTGGAGAAAAACAGGAATATAGCAAGCCCTAATATCAGCAGCTCTTCGGCTTCAAATTTAGGTATCGCGACCTTGAAATTTTTGCCTAAAAAGCGATCTAAGATACCACCCAAAAATCCATCTGAGCCACCCCCACAGTCCGTATCCCGATCCTTGTATCCGAATACCTGTTCGGTATCGGATATGTCCTCCGGGTGAGGCAAGCTATCGCTTGCAGTATTTTCCGATTTGTGTGAGACATCGGAAAAAGTGTCAAACAGTGACGTTCCGTTATAGTTTTCCGGTATCCTTATATTTGTCTCGTCTTTAGGATAATTTCCAGAATACATTATTACCTCACAGATAAAAGCTCAATAATATCAAATACCGATAGCATAGTGTCGATAGCTCCCGCTCGTTTTTCCGAAACGTAAGGCTTTATTGCACAAAGCAGATCGTTGCGCTTTTTTCCGCCGTTATGCTTGTATGTAGGTTCGGTTTTTGCAAAAACCTCGCTTACCGCGTCGGCACTTTCGATATCCTGCTTAACGTCGTCTTTTTTACCGCCTTCGGGCTCGGTATTGCTTGCCAGCTTTTTTATGCTGGCTACGAGCTCGGGATTATCCATAATAAGGCTGACAAGCCTTGATATATCCGTTCCCTCCATATCAGCTACCTCCGCGTTTGTATTTGTTCACGATACGCATAGCGTCTGCAAGGTTCAGCTTATCGCCGCAGGAAAGAGCTGCCCTGATTTTGGCAAGCTCGTTTTTGTCGGGTGTTTTATCGGGAAGCTTCAGCCCGTGCCGCTCAGCTATCATTTTGATCTGCATCCAAAGCTCCTCATCGGGTAGCTTAGCCAGCGCATCGAGCTTCGATTTATCGAATTTCATTTCTCTCGTATCTCCGTTTCTGCCGTAAGGCTCTTGTTGTATCTGATTTTATTATATTCTTACGGTGAAAATACGTGCAAAAGAAAGGGTCATATTTATGAAATGCCTTGTTTTTTCAGATTCGCACGGCTATTCGTTTTTTATGCGCCGCGCAATATCAAATCATCCCGATGCCGAGGTAGTATTTTTCCTTGGAGATGGGCTTTCGGATCTTGAAGATGTATTTCCGATGTATCCGAATAAAAAATTCCTTGCCGTCAGGGGAAACTGTGATTCTGCGGTTATTGCTATGGGGCAAGGAATAAAAAAGATCGATCATATAGAGCTTATGGGCAAAAAAATAGTATTTACTCACGGAGATCTGTACGGCGTAAAATTCGGAATAGACGGGTTATGCCGTCTTGCAAACGATACAAATGCCGATATAATACTTTTTGGTCATACGCATAGCCCCGTTTCGGCTTACATTCCGCAGGAAAGCACAGCGGAGGCTGACGAAGCCCCCGCTGAAAAACCTTTCTATATATTTAATCCGGGCAGTGTAGGTATGCTCGGTGCACCGACTTACGGCGTCATGACGCTTACAGAGGGAGAGCCGCTTTTCTCTCACGGCTCATTCCTTTAAAATCTTACGGTAAAGCGTGTTCCTATCTGTTCGTTGCTCTCGGCGCTTATCTGAGCGCCAAGGCTTGCGCAAAGATTTTTTGCAATTGCTAGTCCAAGTCCGAAGCCACCGTTCACGCGCGCTTTATCGGTACGGTAAAACCTTTCAAATATGTGCGGAATATCCTCTTTTTGTATAAGGCTGCCGCTATTTGTGACCGATATACTTATTCCTCGCTTGTCCTGTGATAGATTTACACGCACAGCAGCACCCTGCGAGGAATACTTTATGCCGTTGTCAATTAGTATATGCAAAAGTCTTGTGAGTATATCGGAATTGCTTTTCGCGTTTATATTAGGCTCGATATTGCTTTCTATCGTAACGTTTTTTTCAAAGGCAACAGGCTCCATTTGCAAAACGGTACTCTCGCATATTTCGCTGATATTTGTCACGGATAGCTCAGGCGGCTCATTCATGTCATCCGTTTTTGCAAGCTCAAGCAGGCTGTCGGTAAGCCGTCTCATTCTCTCGGCTTCATCTCTTGTAGACAGCATCCATTTTTCCATATCCGTAACCATGCTGTCCTTGTGAGATAAAACTATTTCACCGTTGGCGAGAATTACCGTGAGCGGTGTTTTGAGATCGTGCGATGCATCTGCTATGAATTGCTTTTGCCCCTCCCACGCACGTTCTGCGGGCTTTATCGCTATACTCGCCATGAGATAACTCAGACCGAAGAAGAGCAAAAGGCAGCAAATGAAAGCAATTCCAAATATAGTGGCAATACTCTGTACGTTAGCTATGGCAGTTTCGAATGATGCGAATGATATAACGGTATTTTTCGGCATGTGACTGAGGCTGTATACAAGCGAATATTTATGAAGTATTCCTTGCTTTTGTTCGCTGTCAATGCTTTCAAGCACCTCATACATGATCTCTGTCGGAGCACTTTGCTCGGTTCCCGTGTAAGTTTTTACGATATCCCCGTTATTATCCAGAAAAACGGTTATGGTGTCAAACGGAGGCATCTGGTCTCTGAAAAATCCACCGTCGGGACTTGGAATATTCTGCATCTCGGGTGATGCACCGAAAAGATGGTTTGATGCCTTATCAAGCCCGTTGTATATCGACATAAGCTCGGTTCTGTAAGAAAAAATACCGATAGCGAGAAATACAACGAGGAGTATAATACTCACAAAAAGCATATTTATCAGAATAAATTTCTTTTTCAGCTTTTTTAACATTCTACCTCCCCAAGCTTGTACCCAAGCTTCTTAACCGAGTATATCTGGCAGCCCGCTTCAATAAAATTCAGCTTTTTGCGTATGAATGAAATATATGCTTCAACGTTGTTGTCGCAGGCATCGGAATCATATCCCCAGACTTTTACTATAAGATCCTCCTTTGGGATAATTATTTTGGGAGATGACAGAAATATTTTCATCAGCTCGGCTTCTTTGAAGCTGAGCCTTATTTTTTTGCCGCTTGCGGTGGATATCAGCTCCGAGGTGTCAAGTGATAATACGGTATCCCTGAATGTCAGCTCGTTCATTATTACTTCGCCCTTTCTTCTTGTCAGTGTACGTATCCTGGCAAGAAGCTCGTCGGTAGAAAAAGGCTTGGTCATATAGTCGTCAGCTCCTGCATCAAGCCCCGTTACTTTGTCCTTGACGGTGTCCTTGGCGGTTAACATGAGTATCGGGGTCGATATTTTTTCTGCTCGCAGCCGCGCTATGATCTCAATACCGCTCAGCTTTGGAAGCATGCAGTCTAGCAGAATACAGTCGTATATTCCGCTTTTTGCATAATTGTAGCCGTCCTCACCGTCAAATACCGTGTCATAAAGATATTTTTCACCCCTCAATATTTCGGAGAGTGCATCGGCTAAATTTTTTTCATCTTCAACTATAAGAATTCTCATCGTTATGCTCCTGTGCTAAGCGTTTTTCGTCTATTATTATACAACAAAACGTCAACCTTTTCAATCATTATTGCGAATGAAGCTTAAAAAATACTTAAAGCGGTTTTATTTTAAAGCACCGCCACGCGTTTAAGGGTTTTTTAAGTTTTTCGGTGTAGAATAGATGAAGAAAGAGGAGGGGCGTATGAGCATGAACTTTTTTCGCCGTATAGAGAAAAAATATCTGATCGATACGGAACGGTATAATTTGTTGATGAGCCGCATCGAGAAAAAAATACAAGAGGATAAGTATTCGGGAGTAAATGTCAGATCTACTTATCTTGATACGCCGTCTTTTCTTATTATCAGGAATTCGATAGATGCTGATGTGTATAAGGAAAAGCTCAGAATACGAAGCTACGGAGATACCGAGGCGAGCAGCACGGCGTTTATAGAGCTGAAGAAAAAATATATGGGAGTCGTCTACAAAAGGCGTGAAGCTCTGCCCTTTAAGAGTATAATGGCATACGTCGGCGGCGGTCCCTTGCCGCTGGATACGCAGATCATGAGAGAAATAGACTATTCCATTAAGCTGTACGGCATGCCGCAGCCGAAAATGTTTATTTCCTATGACAGGGAGGCATACGTTTGCAAAGATGAGCCAACGCTGAGAATAACATTTGACACAAACGTTATGTACCGAACGAAAAAACCGCTGGCTATCTACGGCACAGAGGGCGTAGGAATATTGGATAAGGATAAAATACTTATGGAAATCAAAACCGCAGGAGCGGTTCCGCTATGGCTCTCGCACGTTTTGAGTGAGCAAAAAATCTATCCGTCCAAATACTCAAAATACGGAGCCGCATATAAAGACTATCTACAAAAAGGAGCACAAAATGAGTGAGATATTTTCATCAATAATAGGAACCGAGCTGACTGCGCTTAATTATTTTATCTGTACTGCCGTTGCAGTTTTTTGCGGCATAACTACTGCGCTTGCAGCATGCTATAAAACCAAAATAACAAGAAGCTTTTTTATTTCTCTTGTAGTATTGCCTGCAATAGTTGAAACCGTTATCATGATGGTGAACGGAAACGTAGGTACGGGAATTGCCGTAGCGGGCGCGTTCTCTCTTGTACGTTTCAGATCCGCACCGGGAAAGGCAAAGGATATTGCAGCAATATTCCTTGCAATGACCTCAGGTCTCGCGGCGGCGACAGGCTATATAGCGGTAGCCATAATTATCACCTTGGCGGTAAACCTGCTCATCATACTTGCTATGCAAATAAGGATGCCCGGGGAAGCGGATAAGGAGCTACGCATAACGGTGCCCGAAACTCTGAGCTTTTCCGATGCTTTTGCCGAAGTATTCGATAAATATACTAAGCATTGCAAGCTTGTACGTGTAAAAACAACGAATATGGGAAGCCTTTACAGGTTATATTACAGAATAGAGCTTAAAAGCTCAGCGGATATACGCGAATTTATAGATGAATTGAGAGTCAGAAACGGAAATCTTGAGGTTTCTGTTTCTGAATACTTAGAGGACGGTGAGGCTTTGTGAAAAAGCTTGTGGCATTTATAATGGCATGCTCATTTGCAATTTCGCTTGCGTCGTGCAGCTCGGATAAGAAGAAAAGCGACGAACTGAGTTTTGATGCCATAGATACAAATAACATGGATTTTGAATTTACCCAGAGGGATAAGGACGGCACGTATGAAGAAAGCACCGCAACGAGCGTGACCTTATCTGATAGCGGTATTTCGGTAAAAGGTAAGGGCGCGGAAGCTGTTGGAAACTGTGTGACCGTAAGCGATGCCGGTGTGTACGTGATAAGCGGCTCTGCAACCGACATAAGTATTACTGTCGAGGCAAAGGATACGGATAAAATACAGATAATTCTGAACGGAGCCACGATCGGTAACAGCACGGGCTGTCCGTTCTATATAAAGGAAGCCGATAAGGTATTTCTGACACTCGCACAGGGAAGCGAAAATACCGTTTCCGACGGAAGCGACTACACACAAACCGATGCAGGCAGTGAAATTGACGGGGCTATATTCTCAAAAGCCGATCTTACCGTAAACGGCAGCGGAATATTAAACGTGCTGGGTAATAACAAGCACGGTATAGTTTCAAAGGATGATCTTGTTATTGCAGGCGGAGAGCTTTTGGTAATATCAAAAAACGTAGGTATATGCGGCAAGGATGCTGTAAAAATAACGGATTGCAAGATAACCGTCAGCGCGGGTAGCGATGCTATACGGTCGGATAATGAAGAGGATTCCTCTTGCGGTTACGTATACGTGGAAAGCGGAGAATTACAGCTTTCGGCAATGAATGACGGAATACAGGCTGTAACGCTTGTGAATATTTCGGGTGGCACGGTATCGGTAAAAACAAGCGGCAGTGCCTTAGATTCATCAAAGGGAATAAAATCCGACGGTGATATTACGGTAAGCGGGGGAGTGATAACGGTTTCTTCGGCAGACGATGCACTTCATGCAGGCTCTGTAATAACGCTTGGCGGCGGTAAGCTCACGTTGACGTCGGATGATGACGGTGTACATGCGGATTCCGCACTGTCAATAAAAGGCGCAGACGTAACCGTAACAAAGAGTTATGAGGGCCTCGAAGCATCCGAAATTGAAATATCCGCAGGAAAAATATCCGTTGTGGCATCCGATGACGGTATAAATGCGGCAGGTGGTAACGATTCATCATCGCAGGGCGGACGCCCGGGTCAAAACAATTTTACCTCGTCGAGCGGTAAAATAATCATTTCGGGCGGTTATCTTCTCATAAATTCATCGGGTGACGGTGTGGACTCAAACGGTACCTTGCACGTGAGCGGTGGCACTGTTCTGGTCTCGGGACCTACCAATAGCGGTAACGGAGCCTTGGACTATGACGGCACTGCCACGGTAACAGGAGGAGTTTTCATAGCACTGGGAGCCGCAGGGATGGCAATGAATTTCAGCGAAGCGGAAAACCAAGCATCAATCCTCACAAGCATATCCGCTGTCAGTTCGGGAACAAACGTAGCCATCACCGATGAGAGCGGAGTATGTCTTGCCGCCTTTACCCCCGGCAAAGCGTATAATTCCGTAATGATAACAGCCCCGGGAATAAATAAGGGAAACATGTATAATCTTATCATTGGCGGCGTTCCGGAAAATGCAGATGAAAACGGTTATACAAGCAACGGAAAAATCAGCGGAGGCACCTCATACAGCATAACCGTCAGCTCCATGATACACGGTAGCGGCAGCGGAATGGGTGGCGGCTTCGGCGGCGGTGGACGCCCGGGCAGGCCTTGGTAAATTGAATTTTAATAATTTTCGAGGGTAGCTCAAGTTGCAAGCTTGAGCTACCCTCGAATGTGTCGGGGATAGGGAAATTCAAAGCGCGTTATCTTACGGTCGTTTTCGCCCAGCATGAATGCGCCATCCCGTTATCAGTAATTTTTAAGTATCTCTTTGATCTTTTCAGCTAACTCTTCACACAAATCGACAGTAAGCTTTTCATCAATACATTCTATCATAATTCTTACGACAGGCTCTGTGCCCGAGGGGCGGATAACAAGTCTGCCCGAGGTTTCGTCTCTTGAAAGTATCTCATTCGCATCTCTGATAAGAGCCTTTATCGCCTCATCTGAGGAAAAGGCCTGCTTTTGTGCATTTGTCGCCGTAACGTTCACAAGATGCTGAGGATATTTTTTCATAACAGCGGCAAGCTCGGAATATTTCTTTCCGCTCTTTTTCAGTGCTGAAAGAATATGCAATGCTGTTAGCTGTCCGTCACCCGTTGTTGCGAATTCGCGCATGATAACGTGTCCGGATTGCTCTCCTCCGAGCGAATAGCCACACCTTTCCATTTCTTCAAGCACGTATCTGTCGCCAACCTTTGTTGCCACAAAATTGAATTTTCTTTCTTCGCAGAATTTTGAGAAGCCGCAGTTCGACATTATGGTACCTACAACCGTGTCCTTTGCAAGCTTAGCTTGCTCTTTGAGCTCAAGCGCGAGTATCGCCATTATGAAATCACCGTCGATCTCATTGCCGCATTCATCCACAGTCAGGCAGCGATCGGCATCTCCGTCGAAAGCCACGCCTATATCGCATCCGTTCGCCTTGACGTATTCTTTAAGGTTGCCAAGGTGGGTAGATCCGCAGTCAGTGTTGATATTCACACCGTCAGGCTCGCAGGAGAGGAAATGACATTCACATCCCATAGCCTCGAAAAGCGATGCCGCCGTGGTGGATGCGGAGCCGTTGGCACAGTCAAAAGCTACTTTAAGTCCCGAAAGATCGGTGTGGGACGTACCGCGTATATACTCAATATAGCTTGAAGCGTACAGAGCATCCTCAGTCACCGAGCCCATGACCTTGGATTTCGGTGAGAATGAATTGTCGAAGATGATCTTTTCGATCTTCTCCTCAAGCGCATCGGAAAGCTTAAATCCCTCGCTGTTGAATATCTTTATTCCGTTATACTCATAAGGGTTGTGAGATGCAGAGATCATAACGCCTGCATCAAATCCAAAATGCTTGACAAGATATGCAACGGCAGGGGTCGGTACAACACCGATCTTCACCGAGTCACAGCCCATGTCTGAAAGACCCTCGCATATAGCCTCCGTAAGCATATCCTTTGATATTCTGGTATCGGTTCCTATAAGCACCCTGGGATGCCCTATGCTGTCCTTGAGAACGCTGCCGAGTGCAAGACCTATATTGCATGCAAGCTCTGCGTTCAGAAATTCATAAGCTACTCCACGTACACCGTCTGTTCCGAAAAGCTTTTTCATAAAATCACAATCTTCCTTTAATTGTTCCGTCATTACGGAGAATAGAATTTTCGCTGATAATACCTCTTACCGACGTAAGGGGATAAACCAAGGAGTTTCTTCCTACGATTGTTCCGGGATATAGAACGCTGTTGCATCCGACCTCGGCAAAATCTCCGAGTATGCATCCGAATTTGCGAAGCCCCGTTTCGTAAACCTCATCACCGACCCTGAGCTTGACAGGAGTGTGATCAAGCTTGAAATTGGAAGCCACAACACCCGCTCCGCAATGGGACTTGTATCCGAGAATTGAATCACCGACGTAATTGTAATGAGGTATCTGAACACCGTCGAAAATGATTGCATTCTTGATTTCGGTGCTGTTTCCTATAACGGCCCCGTCACCTATCAGTGCCGAGCCGCGGATATATGCACCGGGGCGAACCTCTGTTTTATGTCCTATTACAGTTGGTGGAAGTATAGTTGCTTTAGGATCTATAATTGCATCGTTTGCAATAAATACACCCTCCGACATCTCGGTATATTCGTCTTTAGGGAGTGTTTTGGAAAGCTCAATAACAAAATCCTTGATTTTCGGAAGGACCTCGAATGGATATTCCGCATCACCGAGCAGCTTATCCGCTTTTGTGTGCGAAAGATCCAGAAGCTCTTTTGTTTTTGGTAAATTCATAATTTTTGCTCCTACAGATATAGTTTTCTCATCAACAGTTTTATTATATAATATTTTCAGACTTTGCGTGAGAATTTTACCGAAAAATATTTTAACACAATATGTCGAAAAATACTAGTGGCAAATAATACAAATATGAGAGCAGCTTTTTGTCAAAAACAACAAAAAATGACGAATTTAATGCTTTTCCTCACTGATTATATGTATGTTTTGCGATAAAAACAATTTTTTGGTTTACTAAATTACAAACAATCCGTACTTTTTTACAAACGCTATAAAACTATTGAATTTGTAACAAATATGTGCTAAAATAAAATACAGAGCAAAGAAAGGAGCACACTATGGCAGGACCGATGGGAGGACCTCCTCCGAATAAACCGATGAATGACGGTATTCCGACGCCCAAAAGCATAAAAGAAGTGCCGTTTTACGTCTACAAGCGCGTGAAGGGCTTTTTGTCACGCTTGTTTTACATAATAGGCTTGGTTTGGGAAGCCTCACCGCCCGTTCTTATATCAATGTGTGCGCTATGCGTATTTGACGGACTTTTGCCTGTAATAGGAGCGTATATCACCCGTGATCTTATGAACGGTATAGCTTCACTTATAACAGGCGGTGTCGTTCCAAAGACCGAGCTGTTCAACGATATATTCGTAGTGCTTGCACCGATAGTAGTTCTTTTTGCAATGCAGATGATTTATCTTTTCTTGAAAAAGGTAATGTCGCGTATAAATGCTATGATAACGGCTATAGCGGGTGAGCTTGTAGTAAATCACATAAAATTAAAGATATTAGGCAAGGCGAAAACTGTAGATCAGCGTTCATACGATGATCCCGAGTTCTATGAAAAGCTTGAAAACGCCAACAGAGAAGCGGGGATGCGCCCGATAAATATACTTTCCTCAACCTTTAAGGTAATAAGCGGAGTGATAAGTATATGTTCGTTCATAGTAGTTCTTGCAACCCTCAATCCGATAGCACCCGTTATAATCATCATCGCCTCAGTTCCCGGTGCACTTGTGAATTACCATTTCCGAAATAAAAATTTCAAATATCTGCGCCGTCATTCCAAGGACCGCCGCCGAATGAATTATTATTCGGGAATAATGACGGATAAGGACAGAGCTAAGGAAATAAAGATACTCGGGCTTGCCGACACCTTTACGGAAAAATACAAATCAGCGTTCTCAGGCTATTACAAGGGATTGAAGCACATAATAGTGAGAGAATGTATAACTCAGGTGGTAACAAGTCTCGTATACGTCATTGCCAGTGGCTTGCTTTTCGTATACGTAGCGTATAACGTAGTTTTTGGTACAGGTCTTATCGGAGATTATTCGCTTTATACCGGTGCGCTGAATTCAATAACCTCATATGTTTCGACGGTTGTTGCCTCTACCGCAACGATATACGAGGGAACGCTCTTTATTGAAAACATGCTTGATTTCATGAAAGAAGAGTCTACCGTTGTTCCGACAATACAGCCCCCGAGATCTCCCGGGCGCGGTGCGGAACATACCATAGAGTTCAAAAACGTAAGCTTCAGATATCCGGGCACCGACCGTGACGTAATAAAGAACATAGATCTGACGTTAAAGACCGATGAAAGCGTAATACTTGTGGGCTTGAACGGAGCAGGTAAATCCACTCTTTTGAAGTTGATCATGCGCCTTTACGACCCCACCGAGGGCGTCATACTTCTCGATGGATACGACATCAGGGAATACAACATCAAAGAGCTTTATTCAATGTACGGAATAATATTCCAGGATTTTGGCAGATACGCAGATACCGTTTCGGAAAATATACGCTTCGGAGACGTTCTCCGACAGAGCGACAGCGATGAAATAGAGAGCGCTGCGAAGCACGGAAATGCCGATATGTTTATAGACGAGCTGCCCGATAAGTATGAAACTCCGCTGACGAGGATGTTTGAGGAAAACGGCATAGAGCCATCGGGCGGTCAGTGGCAGAAGCTCTCCATTGCCAGAGCTTTCTACAAGGACTCGGATATTCTTATCATGGATGAGCCTACGGCATCTCTTGACCCGTTAGCCGAGCAAGAGGTATTCAATAAATTCGCGGAGCTTTCACGCGGCAGAATCAGTATATTCGTCTCTCACAGGCTTTCGGGCGCAACTACCGCAGGTAAGATATTAGTTCTTGAAAACGGTGAGCTTCTGGAGAGCGGAACGCATGCAGAGCTTATGGAGCTCGGCGGAAGATATTACGATCTTTTCACAACGCAAGCTAAGCGCTATATAGAAAAGACTGCAAAATAAGTAAAAGGCTGAGTCAAACACCTTTGAGTGCTTGCCCTCAGCCCTTTTATATTTAAAGCGTAACTGCCTTAAGCCGCGTTCTGATCTTTGTCGCCCTGCGAATAATAGTGTTTTCCGATTATCTCATAATATATATCGTCGGCAATATCACGCAGTATATCTGCCTTGAACGGTGAGTCGAGCCCTGCGCTTTCCATTGCTTCGATAAACGTAAGCTCACCGTCCGCAAGTTCAAGCAGTCTCTTGTATGCGAGTAACCCTGAGCCGGACTCATCATTTTCCATAAAGTAGAGCTGAAGAGCCGGAACTATAGACGTGCAGTAGGATTGAACGTAGAACGGATACATGAAAATATGAGGTATCATGACAGCTGAAATGCTGTTGAAGTATTCGGGATTCAGATTGAAGCTTTCCGCCGCTTCAATAACCGCATTGTCAAGCTCCTGCTTATTGATGCTGTCATACGGAATATTATAGGCGATCTCTTCAAATTTTGCATAGAAGCCTTGGATTATAAGGACCTGCAATGCGTTTGACAGCTGCTCATATTTCAAATATTTTATATCCTTATCCGAAATATGGTCCTCAATGTAATGAAGCATCAAAAACTCAAGCCCCTGAGAGGATACCTCCTGCTGATCAAGAGATACGCTTGTGCTGTAATTGATAAACTTTTCCGAAAAATGTCCGAATTCGTGGAAGAGTGTCATATAGTCGGATACGCTGCCTGCGGCACTTATGAAAAGGAAAGGCGCATCGTACTCGTCAAGATAAGTTGTGAAAGCTCCCTGCTGTCTGTTCGTTTCGCTAAGCTCTACGTCGTAAAGGTCGAATTGAAGCATGTAGCGATATATATCGGCAAGCTCCTCATCCGTCTCACACAGCGCGGTATAGGCGGTGTTTATAAGATCTTCAAGCCTCAGATCGCTTGGAAGATTGGTTTGAAAATAGCCCGAGAATATATAATAGCTGAGAACAGAGTATACGGGTAAAACGTACTTGGTGATATCGGCCAGAAAATCGTTCATTTTTTCGGGAGAATAATCTCTTCCGTGAGTTTCATAAGCGTAGTTTATATAGCTGCTGTGTCCAAGCTCCTGTGCGATAAGCTTTCTCACCTTAAAAAGATTTACAAGTATTTCCGCCGATCTTTCTTCCAAAGCATTGCTGTATGCGGTCATGCAAAAGCTGTATGCGGTAAGATATTCGGTTGAATTCTCTCCGTATTTATCAAGATAGTAGCGCGTAATGTTATCAACAGTATCCGTTTTGCCGAGATAAGTTACCTCTATGGTTGCGGTCGAGAGGGAAGAGTATTCGGATTCCAATTGCTCTTCATCTGCCCAAAGCTCGATCATGTTATCTGTAAAATTACCGCCGTCTTTGTATTCTTCTATAAGACCGTCACCGAAATATTCGGTTTCAAATCGCTCTGCATGAGGAGAATTTGCCGCTGCAACGAACATATCCTCTATCTTTTCTGCAAATGATGGATAGTTTGCCGTGACGTAGGAGTATTCTTCATTCCAATATGCTACAGACGAGTCCTTGGAATTATAAATTTTTGCAAAAACATACATTGTAAGAACGTCGGTGTAGTCATCTTCTAAGTCAACTATAGATGCTATCTGATCTTCGAAAGGCGCTTCATTTTTTTCAATAATCTCAATGACGCTTGCTATATTTGAGTTGACCTGATCGAAATTAGGTCTTTTATAGGTTATGTCGCTGAATTTTACTGTATTTCTGTCATACTCCTTGTATTCGGGAACGTATATCTTATCATGGTAATCCTCCGAGATGTCATCCTCATCAGGAGCGTTTTCACCTTGTGTGTCATCGTTTCCTGCTTCGTTATCAGTATCGAAATCTCCGCCGCTGCCGTCATCGACGTTACAGCCGACAAGCGAAAGCATTGTACCGAGGCATAACGATAATACGATCAAAAGCGAGATTATTTTTTTAAAAATGCAATTTTGCATATAAGTTCTCCGTTTCCACACATCCCGGAGCAGATTGCTCAAAGGGCGGATGCGCACAATATTCCGATGACATTTTAACATATTATCAATATTAGTTTGGTAATAAAGAATAAAAAAATTGATAAGAATTTGTAAATAAGCAAAATTTTTTTCGTATTTAACAGCTTTCAAAGCGGTTACCGTCCGAAAAAATAGAATTCCGTGCGTGCGGGTAAAAAAATCCGCTTCTATGGCAGCAGAAGCGGATTTTTTAAAAAATTATTTTCCAAGGCCGGCTGCCCCGATGATTCCCGCATCATTCCCGAGAACGGCAGTGACTATCTTGGTTTTATTGGGATTGGTCCTTGTGTATTGATCGCGTGTAACAAGTTCTATCAAAGGCTTTGTCAGGTAGTCCTTCTCATTGCAAACACCACCGCCGATTGAAAGAACTTCGGGCTGAAATATATTTATCATATTTGTAATACCCTCGGCAAGATAGAAAATATATTTGTCTACGATCTCCTTGCCGGCGGCATCGCCTTTTTTCATAGCGCTGAACGCTGTACGTGCCGAAACCTTACCTTCTCTTGCTTCTTCATCAAAAAGAAGAGATGGAATTCTTTTGATTTTCAGCTCTGTCATTTTTTCGCGTGTCATAGCTGCAAGTCCTGTTGCGGAGGAGTATGCCTCCCAGCATCCGAGTCTGCCGCACGAGCATTGGCGTCCGCCCGCAACGATTACAGTATGTCCAAGCTCGGCTCCTGCACAGTTTACACCGCCGTCAAATATCTTACCGTCAATGATAACACCGCCTCCAACGCCTGTACCCAGCGTTATCATTACGGAATTTTTGGTGTCTTTAGCAGCACCGGCAAGCGCTTCGGCAAGTGCCGCGGCATTTGCATCATTTGCGATAATAACACGGGATACGGGCAAGAATTTCTTAAATACCTCTGCTATGGGGAAATTGAGGAATGGCAAATTATTGGAATATTCAACGATACCCGTCTTGGAATTAACCGTTCCCGGAGCCGCTATGCCTACGTATTCGATATCCGTAAGCGAAAGCCCGTTTCTTTCTATGATTTTTTTCGTAAGCTCAGCCATATCCTTGATGATAAGCTCAGCCTCTCTGTTTGCTTTAGTGGGAACAGAGCCCTTGTCAACGATCTTGAGGCTCTCGTCGCAAAGACCTACGGCTATATTAGTGCCGCCGAGGTCAACTCCTATAGTGTACACAATAAATACCACCTTATATTTTTCTTTGGATAGGTGCTTTATAAATCCGATAATATCTCGTCTAATAACAGCTCCCGTCAGTGTAGATTATATAATATTTTGCGGCAGTTGTCAAGGAAGATGCATTGAAAAAGCGGAAGATACAGCAAAAAAATATTTTGCGTTTACCGAGTTCACAAAAAATTAACAATTACTTTGATAAACGTATTGAAATCTACACAAAAATAGTATAGAATAAATAGAGAAAAATTAGCATAGGGGAAGTGAAATAAATGCAAAAATTTGTATATGCGGATAATGCGGCGACAACACCGGTAAGTCACGAGGTAATGGCAGCAATGCAGCCCGTATTTGAAACTCAGTGGGGAAACCCGTCGAGCTTACATCAAAAGGGCAGGGAAGCAAAGGCTCTGCTTGACGACGCGAGAGCCAGAATAGCAAAGGTGTTTTCGTGCGATCCCTCCGAGCTTTACTTTACGTCCTGCGGAAGCGAGTCTGACAACTGGGCGATCAGAGGAGCTGTCAAGAGACTGTCAAAGAAAGGCAGAAATCACATAGTAACAAGCGTTATAGAGCATCCTGCGGTTCTTAATACCTGCCGTGAGCTTGAAAAAGAGGGATACCCCGTAACTTACGTCGGTGTAGATGAATTCGGTACTGTAAAGCTTGACGAGCTTCGCGATGCCGTAACAGACAAAACCGCTATAGTCGCTGTAATGTACGCTAACAACGAGATAGGAACTATCGAACCAATTGAAGAGATCGTGCAGATCGCTCATGCAAAGGGAGCGCTGGTATTCACCGATGCGGTTCAAGCCGTCGGTAATATAGATATAGACCTTTCCAAGCTTCGGGTTGATATGCTTGCACTTTCGGGGCATAAGATACACGCGCCGAAAGGAATAGGCATGTTGTATATCAGAAAGGGCGTTGTGATAGACAATCTCATCAGCGGCGGCGGGCAGGAGAAGAGGCGTCGGGCAGGTACGGAAAACGTGCCGTATATAGTTGGTCTTGCCAAGGCTCTTGAAATAGCCAAGGAAAAGCTTGCCGATGTTCCGAGAGTAGAGAAAATGAGAGACCGTCTTATAGCAGAGCTTAATAAGATACCGTATTCCAAGCTTAACGGGCACAAAACCAACAGACTTGCCGGAAACGTAAACATAGGTTTTGAGTTTATTGAAGGCGAGAGTATGTTGCTTTGGCTTGATATAGCGGGAATTTGCTGTTCTACGGGCTCGGCTTGCTCTTCTGCATCTCTTGAACCATCTCACGTTCTTTTGGCAACGGGTGTTCCGCATGAGAAAGCACACGGCTCCGTGCGCTTGTCCATATCTCATGATACCACCGATGAGGATATTGATTATATAATTGAAACTCTGCCTCCGATAGTGGAAAAGCTTCGTAATATGAGTCCGCTTTGGGAAGATGTAGTTAAAAATAATAAGATTTGAGGAATAAGAAATGCAATACAGTGAAAAAGTAATGGATCATTTTATGTCTCCCAGAAACGTTGGTGAGATAGAAAATGCTGACGGTGTTGGAACCGTTGGTAACGCAAAATGCGGAGATATAATGAAAATATATCTCAAAATTGACGATGGCATAATTACCGATTGCAAGTTTAAGACCTTCGGTTGCGGAGCGGCTATCGCAACCTCGTCAATGGCTACCGAGCTTATCAAAGGTCATTCGGTCGAGGAGGCACTTAAGCTTACGAACAGCGCGGTAGTAGAAGCGCTTGAAGGGCTTCCGCCTGTAAAGGTACATTGCTCAGTGCTTGCTGAGGAAGCGGTAAAAACGGCAATTGCCGATTATTATCAAAAGATAGGAAAGCCTGTAGATTTTGAAATCGAAAAGGCACACGATGAGGAAGAATAAGAAAACGCAGCCGTTTGATCCGTATATCAAACGGCTGTTCTCAAAAGAGGAAATACAATGAAAATTCTTTTAGGTCTCAGCGGAGGAGTAGATTCCACCTATGCAGCCCTTGCTCTAGCTGAGCAGGGACATGAGGTTGCGGCAGCAACGCTTATTATGCATGAGGGAATGAATACCGAGCAAGCCCGTGAATCGGCTTCGGCACTCGGTATTCCGCTATATGAAATAGATTGCAGGGGCAACTTTGGCGAATGTGTCATAAAAAACTTTGTCGATGAGTATGCAAATGCAAGAACCCCCAACCCGTGTGTGATTTGTAATAGCGAAATTAAGTTCATAAAGCTTCTTGAATTCGCAGAAGAGCACGGATTTGATGCTATAGCAACAGGTCACTATGCACGTGTCAGAAAGTTGTCCGATGATAAGGGAGAGTATTATGCCGTTTCGCGAGGAGCAGACGTCAAAAAGGATCAGACTTATATGCTGTACAGACTTCCGCAAAAAGTTCTGTCACGGCTTGTGCTTCCTCTTTCGGATATAACAAAGGAGCAAATACGCAGTCGCAGCAGCGAAGCGGGGCTAACCGCCGCAGAGCGGGCAGACAGCCAGGAGATTTGCTTCATTCCCGACGGTGACTATGCAACGTACGTAGAAAAGATAAAAGGAAAATCCCCCGAGGGAGATTTCGTTGACGAAAAAGGAAACGTTATCGGTAAACATAAAGGTATCATACGGTATACCGTAGGTCAACGCAAAGGACTTGGAATAAGCGCGGCATCAAGGATATTTGTAACGAAAATAGATCCCATGTCAAATACAGTCCATATATCTTCGCAAGACCCGCATTCCAACGTTGTGAAAATAAGCGGAATAGTATATTCTGGAATGAGGGAACCTCGGTATGGAGAGTCGCGTGAGCTTTCTGTAAAGCTACGCTATGCAGCACCGCAGGTGCCGGCACGTGTCGAGTTTTTTGGGGATAAAGCAACAATGTATCTGGAATTTGACGTAAGGGCGGTAACTCCCGGTCAATCCGCTGTAATGTATGACGGTGATACGGTAGTGGCAGGCGGATTTATAGATTAGCAGACCGAGTTCTGACATTTGTTTTTTTGACGACGATTTATTGACATTTGAGAGCACTTAGTGTATACTATATGAAATTACTCTTAAAAGGGGCCAGGCGAATGAAAAAGAAGCTTCTTCGTTCACAGCTTGTATTATTAAAACCGTTCATATCCAACAGCTCGCTTGCTACTGTAAGAAAAAGTCAGGACAGTGTGGGAAAGCTTATGGCAATTCCGCACAAGAGCAGCTGTACTGTTGAGGATATAAAAGCAGGAAATCTCAATTGTGCTATGATAACGCCAAAGGATGAGATATCGAACGGTGTTATTTTGTATTTGCACGGCGGTGGATTTGTTTCGGGAAATCTCGCTTATGCAAAGGGATTTGCCACTATTCTTGCATCAAAATGTGGCATCAAGGTATTCTGCGTTGAATATCGCTTGGCACCGGAGCACGTTTTCCCTGCGGCACTTGACGATTCCCTTGAGGCTTACGGATATCTGCTCAGCAACGGCTTTGAGCCTTCCAAGATAATTCTTTCAGGTGAGAGTGCAGGCGGAGGCTTGTGCTATTCGCTTTGCGCTAAGCTTCGTGATAAGGGCAGAACACTTCCCGCAGGTATTATCGCCATATCTCCGTGGACGGATCTTACCTCAAGCGGAAATTCGTATACGGTGAACGAAAAAGCAGATCCGTCCATGACGGTAGCAAGACTCAAATATTTTTCAGACTGCTACGCCTACGGTGCTGTCCGTGACGGAAGAAAAATGCATCCCGCAACAAATCCGTCAGCTGCTGACGATAGGTGCGTGAAAAGCGATCCGCTTATGTCGCCCCTCTTTGCTGATCATGAAAAAATGCCGCCGTCGCTTATTTTTGTCGGCGGTGATGAAATAATGCTTGATGATGCCGTTAAAATGCACGGCAGGTTGCTTGAAGCAGGATGTGAAAGTACACTGACCGTTACGCCCGATATGTGGCACGGGTACGTACTTTATTGCCTTAAAGAGCACGAGAGCGACTTTGATAAAATACGTAAGTTCATAAAGAAGCACGTACCGCATCAGAAAAAGCTGCGGTGGATGACGCTTGACAATGCAGCTAAGATATTTCCCGCCGCAAGAAGCAGGAATTGGAGTAACGTATTCAGACTGTCGGCAACGTTTACCGATGATATAGACCGCGAGCTTATGCAAACAGCTCTGGATGTAACGGTGAGACGTTTCCCGTCGATTGCCGTAAGAGTAAAAACGGGCGTTTTCTGGTATTATCTTGAGGAAATACCTCATGCACCGAAAATTCTTGACGAAAAGCCGTATCCGCTTTCCCGAATGCCGTTTGACGATATACGGAAATGTGCTTTCAGAGTTCTCATATACGGAAAGCGTATAGCCGTTGAATTCTTCCATGCCCTGACGGACGGAAACGGTGGACTGATCTTCTTGAAAACTCTTGTTTCCGAGTATCTGTATCAAAGATACGGAGTAAAGGTACCAACGGGCAACGGTATTCTTGACAGGCTTGAGGAGCCGTTGGATGCAGAGCTTGAGGATAGCTTCATGAAATACGGCGGCGAGCATGCGGCATCAAGAGCCGACACCGATGCATACAGAATACAGGGAGAGCGTGAGGCAGACGGTTTCAGAACTAATACAACGTTTATTTTGGATGCTGATCGTGTAGTTGAAGAAGCCAAGGCAAGGGGTATTACCGTTACGGCATACCTTACCGCTATGTTGATGCTTTCCGTTGTGAATTTGCAGGTCAAAAGGGTAACAGAGAGAAAAAAGTACAAGCCTGTAAAGGTTTTGATACCGGTTAATCTGCGGAAGATATTCCCATCCGAAACGTTCAGAAATTTCGTGTTGTACGCAACTCCGGGAATTGATATCAGATTGGGAGAGTATGCCTTTGACGAAGTTTGCGATATAGTTTCGCATCAGATGAAGCTTCAGATCACCGAAAAAAACATGGCGGCAATGATAACCGCTAACGTCAACAGTGAGAAAAACATACTTCTCAGAATAGTGCCTCTGTTCTTAAAGAATATTGTCATGAAGCTTATATTCAATGCAGTAGGGGAAAGAAAATCCTGCTTCAGTTTCTCCAACCTTGGAGTTGTGAGTGTACCGAAGGAATTTTCCGACTACGTAGACCGACTTGACTTTGTTCTGGGAAATCAGGCTTCGGCACCGTATAATACCTCTGCAATAACCTACAAAGGGAAAATCTATCTCAATATCATCAGAAACATAGCGTCACCGCTCCTGGAAAAGGAAATCTATAAGATGCTGAGACAGCTGGATATTCCTCACACGGTTGAAAGCAATACCAGAGAAAGGAAAAAGTAATGTACTGTATAAATTGCGGAGCAAAGCTCTCGGAAGGA
>CAZTWE010000013.1:0-40305 GCA_964617165.1 uncultured Ruminococcus sp. | reverse complement strand
ATTTCTTTCTACCTCGCCAATTTTGTTTTCGATTACGCCTAAATGCGACAGCCCCCTATCGTAAAAACCGCAGACGTAAAGGATTTCCTTGGTGAAGTGCCCCTCTTCACTCACCCGACTGCGCCTGAGCGTTTATTGCAATTCAGGGAATTGCTAAATCAAAAGATAAATGAGCTTATAAGGAAAGAAACGTGAGATTTTATAAAATTCGGACACGCTGTGCTTGTAATTTTCTGACATTCTATTGACAATTTTACATCCGCACTGTAATATAAACGTAAAGCGCACCGAATAATGAACAATATTTTTATATTTTTGTGTTTTTTAAACAATATTATTATTGAAAAGAGGAATAAATTGTTGTACCATTAGAACAGTATAGGTACGAATTATGTTCATCAGTTGCAAAAATCTCATTGCCTCAATGCTTTGCGGTGCTATTGGTGACATTCTGCCATACATTGGTGACAAAATGCAATGGCTTTTTTTACAGGATAGTGATAAAATAAATAAAAAGCAAATAAAAACAGTTATGAATGGAGGAACAAAAATGAAGAAATTCAGCAAAATTCTCGTAATTCTTCTGTCTTTGTGCTTGGTTTGCACGAGTGCTATAGTTGCAGTCAGCGCAAATACCGAGTCTTACGTTGCAACTGTGGGAGAAACCGGATATGCCACTCTTACAGATGCGCTTGATGCGGCAGGCGGGGGTGACACCGTTACGCTTACCGCGAACACAAGCATTGCGGACTACAGTGTAACGGAAAGCGTAACCCTTGATCTTAACGGTTACACTCTTACGTCTGACGGTGGAACGAACGGTTACGCCTTTTCACTGGTTGACGGTGTTACGTTCAACATTGTAGGTGACGGAAGCTTGAATATTGACGGCAGACTTGCAAGCTCGTCCGCTACCAACGTTACCTTTAACCTCATAGGCGAGGGAGACGGTATTAAAATAAATCATACGGGTACTGCGGAAAAATCCGTTATCTATGCGGGAGGCGGTACGTGGAGCTTCACAAACGCCGATATAGTTGCGGTTCCGAATAAAGATTATTCATTCGAAATGAAAAACGACTCCCAAACTAACTTCATCTTCAAGGCGGTAACTATCGACACTACCGACTCTACCGAATTTGATAATGCCACTTACGGAGTTATATATCAGAGCTACCTCGGTACGGTAAAGATGGAGCACTGCACGGTAGATACGACCAGCACCTTTATCACTTCCCAAGCTAATAGCACCTATAGCACGGCAACCGAGGTGACTATCGATGAATACGTAGTTCTTGATAACTGCGTTATAAGGGCGTTGGGTACTGACTCTCAAACCTCTCTTTTCGGAAATTACGTCAATCTGAACGCTAATATTTACGTAAAGAATTCTTACCTTGAGAGCACTTGGCGCGCTATTACCGTATATACTCTTGGCAAGGGTGCGCTTATCCTTGAAAATTCCTACCTTGTGATAGATAACGGCACAAGGAATTGCATGTTCATCCGCTCCAGCGATATAAGAGTAAAGAGCGGAAGCGCACTTGTAATGGATCAATCCGGCTCGAAGAGTTTTTCTTTTGCCAGCGGAAGTGACGGTTGCATATATCTTGAGGAGGGCGCACGCCTTAATCACGTAGCGTTCCAAAAGCTTACGGCACTCACCGCTTCGGGCAGCTACTACGTAGCAAGCAACGAGACCACGGTAAAATTCGTAGAGCATGACGCTGAGGGCAATGAGATCTACGTTGCTCCCTCCGCGAGCACAACCTACACCTTTGTATACGACCCGATAGGTAATGCTACCGCACCGTACGTTGTTGCAAAGATAACCGAAAGTGCTCCCGCACTTTATACAAAGGATGAGAGCGGAAATATAACCGCAAGCCAGGTTAATACCGTTGCCGATCATGAGTCCCTCTCGAATTACGTTTATTACTATCATGACGGTGGCGCAAACACGGGTGCGTTTAACCAATCCGAAAAAGTAACCACAACCGTCACCAATGCGGACGGTACTACAACAACAACCACCACCACAAAAAACATAGATATCGGTACAAAGTACGTAAACGGAAACCCCGTATTCCACTACACACCGAACGGTTACGTAAATGGTTCAACACCTATAAACCTTTGGTTCGGACTTGCTAACGGTAGCGGTCTTGCCGAAACCGAGACCAGTCTCTTCATTTGCGAGTTTGATATCGCTACCACCTCTGAGGACGGCTTTGCTCCCGGTTCCGTAGATATCCATTCAAGAGGAGATAAAAATGGCGGTACGAGCGGTAACCAGGTTCAGTTCTTCCATATAGCCCAGGACGGAACGGTTACGGCGGCAAGTAATGGTATTCAAGACTTCAGCGGATATAAGCTCAAAACCAACGGCTGGAACAGAATTTCCATAGTTACCGAGACTAATACCTCCTGCGGTAAATCTTACATATTTATTGACGGTAATTATGTCGGATGGAGCAAAGCTTACACAGCTGATGGAATATATCTCTTTGCAATGAGATACGATTCCTCCGTCAGCGATAAGACCTTGATCGGTCCCGTTACCGTTTTCGATAATATGGGTATCAGAGCATGGACTGACGGTACGACAGTAGCGGATGAGGTAGCTGCGGCAAGCTATCTTACCAACGGCGGCAAGCCCTATAACTCAGGCAATACCGTATATACCGAGCTCGGTGATATCACCATAGGCGGTATTGAATATCCCGATATAAACAGCGCAGCAACAGCCGCCGCCGCGCTCGGTGTATCGGTGCAGCTCAATGCCGATATCGCAGAGGAGTTGACAATAACCGAGAACTGCAGGCTCGCACCGAACGGTCATACCTTTACCTACTCGGCTGAGTCCTTACCACTGGTTATTGTAACGAATGAAGCGGGTGACGTTCTTTACTACGACTTCAATAAAGGTCACGGCGGTGAGGTAACGGTTCACTGGCAGGTAGGTAATATACTTACAGGCGAGTATGAGGACGTTACCACCGTTGTTAAAACGGGCGGATACGCGACCTACGAATTCAATGAGGAGCATTGGATATATAACGATACCGAGCACAAAATATATAAGCAGATCGGTTGGAACGGTATAGACACCGAAAATCCTCTTACTCCCGATTTCATAGGCGAAGTAATCAATAGCGATACGAACGGTCACGTTTATGCCACTGCCAACGTTGCAATTTACGATATGGCGCAGGTAGTCCTTGAGGCTGACGGCAGCTTGTTATACGCTACCGAGAGCACGGATATTATATCTGGCGGTATCTTCTACAAGCTTACAGCAGGGCAGACCTACAAGCTTTACCGTGATTGCCGTATGAACTCAGAGCTCGGCTCCGTGGGTAGAAGCTTCCAGAACGGAACGTTCGGTATAGATCTCAACGGTCAGTCTATTACTATCGATAATTTCGGAATAGGCTTCACAGTCAAGCAGAATTGTACGCTTAACGTATATTCCTCCGCACCGGGCGGTGCAATATATAAGAGCGGTGAGCTTTCCGGCAACGCTGTCAGAGGAAATATGCTCTTCCAGCTTCAACCCATTGTCGATACTGCGGCTCAGACAGAGTCGAACGTTCAAGGCGAGAACAATACGACAGCTTATAATTCCGTTCTCAATATCGGAACTATTGAGGGTATTGACGGTGCGATAGGCTCAAACCTCACCTTGACGGGTGACTGCGTAATAGAGCCGCGCACGGGTGATAAGACCTGCGAGGTAAACGTTGAGGGTGCAACTCTCATCCGCGTAGGTCAGGCATACGACGCTCTTATATATCCGAGATACTACAGCGGTAGCATCAGCGTCAAGAATGCAACCCTTATCAACACCAAGGGTGGCTATATCCTTAGTGCCCCCAAGGGCAATGGAACCAGTTACCTCGACGCAGTTACGTTTACCTACACCGCAACCGCTACGCTTGACGGATGTACAATAATTGCGGCTGACCCCACAGCTCCCGTCATAGGTTCAACTCAAAACGAAACTGTCACACTTAACGGCTGTGCTATCAGCGGACATCTTTATGATGAGTCAACCTACGTTGATCCCGCAAAGATAACAGTTTCCGAAAACGTTGCGATTTCGGTAAAACCCGGAAATTACACCGAAGCGGCATACGCTAAGTATAACGTAGACTTTACCTCCGATGAGCTTACAGCTCTCTTCGGAGAAAACGGCTACTATAAGATCACAAAGTATAACGTTGTAAATAGCGCACTTGTTGAAAGCGACCTCTATATAGTTGTAAAAGGCACCGATACCTCGGCGATTCCCGAGAGTGCCGAGATAAGAGAGCTTGATCCTCTTACGTACATGAGTACCGAGGGGGCAGAGCTTGTCAGTGTAATCTGGAATGATCTTGCAGGCGAGGCACTTCTCACCGAGGCTTACGTTAAGGGCGGTAAAGTACGTGACGCCGGCGTTACAGTTCCCGATTGTGCAGAGGGGCTTGTAGTGCTGAAGAAGGTATTCGCAGGCTGGAGCGCTCTTCCCGAGAACGTTCAGGCTGACGCGGTAATTACTCCCGAATTTGACGTAAAGCACAACGTTAATGGCGTCCAGTGCAACCTTTCTCTCTATTCGGATTTCTGTATCAATCTCTTTATCCCTGCCGCATATAACGGTTACGTAACCGTTTGTGCAGACGAAGCAGGTACGGATGCGCTCACAGTGGCAGAGGTTGACGTTGACGGTACCGCTTACTTAAAGGTAAGTCAGAGTCAGCTTTGCAGCAATGCCTCCGAGAACGTAGTATTCTACCTTGTAGTGGAAGAGACTGTCGGAGAAGAAACCGTCAGCACAACGATTGACGTACCGATCTCGGTTGTGGACTACGCTGAAGCTATTCTTGAGGGAACAGGCTTTGCTGACAGCGACAAGGTACTTGTTTACTACATGCTGGGCTATGCAAACGAGGCTGCTAAGTACTTCAACCGCGTAGAGAACGATGCGGCTATATCGAGGCTCCTTGAGGTTTATTGGCCCGTTGGCGTTACCTATGACGTTGATAATGCCTATAACGCTCTGAACGAAGGACTTTCCACGGTATTTGCTAACGCAGCAGTTCGCCTGACCTCCTCTCCCGCATTCGTTATAACTCTTAATGAGGGCTTCATTGGAACAGTAAGCGTAACCTATGCCGGCGGCAAGGAAACAGTAGAGTTTGACAACTTTGAAAATACTGCTACTACAGCGGAAAACAAAACTATCGTCATTGACGGAATGAAGGTTTACAACTTCGGCACAACTCTGAGCATCTCAGCTGTGGGAACTATGAACGGTGCTGACGTATCGGTTTCGGGCAAGTATAACCTTGATTCTTACGTACAGCATGCAGAGACTAACAGCTTGGCTCATCTTGATCTCGTAAAAGCACTCCGTGCTTATGCTGAGATTTCCGATAAGTATAAGAACGGAACTCTTGCTGCGGATGTTCATGACTTTGGAGAGCTTGTTATAGATGCTCCCGAAACACTTTTCGCAAATTACAGCAGCTGGGAGATCAGCACGTCCTTTACGAATTCCGAATACGCAGAGGAGATCACGTACGCGATATCCGATGACCGTGTAAAGATTGAAAACGGACGCATATATGCAGAGGGCGAATTCACCGAGGATATCGACGTAGTTGTTGTTGCAACCACCTCGAAGCACAGAGTAGAATTCACCGTTACAGTAAGAGCCTTTACTCCCCAATACAGCACGAGTCACGTAAATACGGGATATAATTACCTGGCAGCGGGTGGCACTATTGAGAAAGCAAAGGCAAATCCCGGCTGTACGATATTTGTCGGAGATTCCTATTTCACTGAGGGCTATTGGTCGGACTTCTATACCGATTTCGCTGAGGGAAACTACCTTCTCGGTATTGCGGGCTCCACGGTTGACGACTGGTTCGTATGCTCGGAGAATATGCTGTTCGACCTTGATCCCTCGGAAATAATCGTTCACATAGGCTTCAACGATACTTACAATCCGGACAGATCTTACGCCAGCCCCGAGGCTCTCACCGAGATGATCATGGAGCTTCTCAATATCTATCATGAAAAGTTCCCCGAGGCTGATATCTACTATTGCAGTATTGAGAGCAGCAGATACGTGTTTGACAAATCCTTTAACGAGGCAGTCGTTGTAAACGCTAATCTCAGCGCGTTTGCGGATAAGTACGATTGGCTTACGTTCGTCAATACAAGATCTATCTTCTGTGACGATGAGACCGAGACCGTTTACGATGACAAATACGGCTCAGGCTCACATCCCTCCCTTACGTCTTACGACGCGTACAAGGCTGCTATAGACGCAGCACGTGCGGCGAATAAGGAAGAGCAGGAAGAAGCAGAAGCATAATATAAAAATGGCATAGTGTGATGTCCTTAACGGACAAATCATGCTAAACTAAAACCAAAAGAAAAAGGGCAGACATGCAAGATTTTTCTTGACGTGTTTGCTCTTTTTGTTTGTATAAGGGCTTCGCTTATCTGTATTTTTTGCAGCGGTTTTTCACATTTTACCTATGTGTTTTGCGTAAAACTTCTCATTTCCCGTGCTTATTGCATGCTGTATCGCAGGCGTGTATCATGAGGCAAAGAGGATTTACAAAAAGTTTGCCGTCCGTCTGTACAAAAAGTTTGCCGTCCGTCCCCATTGACATCAGGAGGGCATTGAGGTATAATATATAAGTAGGTAAGAGAGTTAAATTTTATCGTTGCAAGCTGATATGTTCGACTCTTTTGCTTAACAAAAAATATAAGGAGCAATCAAGCATGGAATCATACATAAATATTGATAAAAATATGATAGTGAATGAAACTATCGGTGACGTTCCTGTAATATGGCGTGACGTAAGACAGGAGCCCTTTGCACTGCACGGCTTTTACAATCCCGAAAGCGAGCCGTTTTTCCGCCGTCTGCCGCCCGAGGTAGCCGAGGCAACGAGCAAGGGAGTTAATGCACTCAGCAGAGAGTCGGCAGGGGGCGTGTACGCTTTTCAACGAACTCGCCTTACATAGCTATACGCGCGAAGTTCCGCGTTGTCGGCAGGTCTCCGCATCTGACGCTTATATCCTCATCGGGCTTTGACCTCTACGTTGACGGGGAGTTTGGCAGCCGCTTCGTCAAGGAATTCCGTATGCCCTACGATATGACGGACAGATATGAGCAGATAGTAAACCTTGAGGGCTCCTACATGCGCTCGTATACTATCAATTTTCCCATTCACGCAGTGGTTGAGGTGCTTGAGATAGGCTTGAAGCCCGATGCAATTCTCGATGCGGAACGCCCCTACCGTGACATTAAGCCCATTGTTTTCTACGGCTCCTCGATAGTACACGGAACTGCGGCAACCCGTCCGGGATATGCATATTCCTCGATAATTTCGCGCGAGCTTAATATGAATTTCAGAAACGTAGGCTTCTCGGGCATGGCTAAGGGCGAGCCTGTTATAGCACGCTGGATGGCAGAGCTTCCCATGAGCGTTTTCGTTTGTGATTACGACCATAACGCACCGAATGCGGAGCATCTTGAAAAAACTCACTATCCGATGTATGAAATAATACGAGAGAAAAATCCCGACGTTCCTTACATAATGGTAACGCGCCCCGACTATTGGACGATGATATGCGAGCAGGAAGAAATACTTCGCCGCCGTGACGTTATCATGAGCTCCTACCTGAGAGCGCGCGCTTTGGGAGATAAGAACGTTTACTTTATTGACGGTCTTTCCTTTAACGTACCGCCGCACCAGTACGATATGACCGTTGATGCCTGCCACCCGAACGATGCAGGCTTCCTACGTATGGCTGACAGCATAGGGGCAGTAATAAAGCATGCCTTGGAAAAAAAGCTTGAGCGCGGTGAATTATCCTGAAAACACGGCGCGGCAAAACGGAGAATAAAGATGAAAATACTTGTTGTTGTAGATATGCAGAACGATTTTATCGACGGTGCGCTCGGCACGCCTGAGGCTGTGGCAATAGTGCCATACGTAAAATCGCTTGTTCGGAATTTTGACGGAAAGGTTATATTTACAAGAGATACCCACTCTGAAAATTACCTCCAAACACAGGAGGGTAAGCACCTGCCCGTGCCGCACTGTATAAAGGGCACTGAGGGCTGGCAGATACGCGCTGAGCTTGATGCCCTGCGTACCTCTGCCGCTATAGATAAAATCACCTTCGGCTCTACCGAGCTTGTCCGTGTGATAGGCGAGATGCGTGACGTTGAGTCTGTGACCTTTGTTGGGCTTTGCACGGATATATGCGTTATATCAAACGTTATGCTGATAAAGGCGTTTTATCCCGAGCTGCCCATTACAGTTGATTCAGCGGGGTGTGCCGGCGTTACACCCGAAAGCCACAGCAACGCGCTTGCTGCTATGAAAATGTGTCAGGTAGAGATAAAGTGATATGTATATTACGTATAAAGAAATATATCTCTTTCCGAAGCTATAATCAAGCCGGCGGCAGAAAACAAAATTGGCGAGGTGGAAAGAAATTTCCGCCTCGCCACTGCTTTTTATATCTGATCAGAAAATAAAGGTTGAAAATCCGCTAAGAGTAGTGTATTTTCTCTGATTTTCATAAATTCTTAATGAGACAGCCTCCAATGTTAAAGCGTAACCCCGTCCTTGAAGATGGATATTTCGCGATAACCGTTCCGTTCGTTTTTGGTTTGCTCACCGCCGGCAACGCGGATCACGTATTCAAGCAGCTCATCCGTAAGGTCCTCGCCTGAAAGAACAGGGCTTGCATCGAAGTCGATCCAGCCGCTCTTTTTGTCTGCAAGAGCCTTGTTGGTCGATATCTTCACTGTGGGCACTGCACCGCCGAGTGGAGTTCCTCTGCCTGTTGTGAAGAGTATCATGTGTACGCCTGCCGCCATGAGGTTTGTTATGGCAACGATGTCGTTGCCTGGGCCGTTAAGAAGCGAAAGCCCGCATTTTTTGACACGGTCTCCGTAGTCGAGCACGTCAACCACCTTGGAAAGTCCACCCTTTTGCACACAGCCGAGCGATTTTTCTTCAAGCGTTGTGATGCCTCCCGCCTTGTTGCCGGGAGATGGATTTTCATATATGACCTGTCCGTGCCTTGTGTAGTAATCCTTGAAGCCGTTTATAAGAGCAACCGTCTTGTCAAAGACCTCGCGGCTCTCGCATCGCTGCATCAGAAGATGCTCCGCACCGAACATTTCGGGCACCTCGGTAAGCACACAGCTTCCGCCCATGGCGATAAGCTTATCCGAAAGTCTGCCTACCAGGGGGTTGGCGGTGATGCCGCTGTATCCGTCGCTTCCACCGCATTTAAGTCCAAGCTTCAGCTTTGAGATGGGGATTTCTGTGCGTACAAGGGTATCTCTGTATTCTTTCAGCTCGTCGATAAGCCGAATGGCATCCTCTATCTCGTTTTCGGAGTCCTGACAATTCAAAAACTTAACACGCCTCGGGTCATATTCTCCAAGCACGGATTTAAACACCTCAATATTGTTGTTCTCACAGCCAAGTCCGAGAACCAGAACACCGCCTGCATTGGGGGAGTTTACCATGCCCGAAAGTATTTTTTGCGTTATTTCCTGATCGCCGCCCATCTGAGAGCAGCCGAAAGGATGGGGAAAAGCAAATGCACCCGTTGCATCGGCAATTCTTTTCGCTATCTCATTGACACAGCCCACGGTGTTCACTATCCATATATCGTTGCGTATGCCGACCTCGCCACCCTCGCGCACGTAGCCCATAAAGGTAAGCTCTCGCGTGTCGGCTTCGATATCGTGAAACTTCGGGGAATAGGTGTATTCAAGCATCTCACCGAGGTTGGTTTTTAAATTATGGGTATGTATATGCTCGCCTTTGGCAATATCACACACGGCATGACCTATCGGATTGCCGTATTTTATGACCTGCTCGCCTGCCGCAATGTCGCACGCGGCATATTTATGACCGTTATCAAGGTTTATATCTACGTTGTCAAGCTTGTTTATACGCATTTTACTATTTCCTCGTAAAGATATGAAAGATCCTCGCCCCAAAGCTCGGTGCTTGCAAGTATTTCCTTAGTTGTATGGCTCTTCATAAATTCCGCAACCTCAGGCGAGTCGTTCACCATGTCGGTCTTATAGAACTCTATAAGCTTTGCAAAGGAGAAGAGAAGCGTTTTCGGCATTTTGCCAAATCTCTTTATATATTCGGTTATTGAGGGGAGCACGCGCACCTTGAACTTGCTTACCGAATTAAGCGCAATTGCGGAAAGGTAGTGCTTGATATAGGGATTTCCGAATCTCTCCATAACGCTGTTTGCATAGGATAGCAGCTCCTCGCGCGGAAGATCAAGGGTAGGAATTATTTCCTCAAATACGCACTTTCTCAGATGCTCGCTCATCGTGGGGTCGTCGATACAGGATTTGACGGTGTCCTTGCCCGAGAGCAGTGCGTAGGGAACGAGCGAGGTGTGCGCACCGTTCAGTATTCTTACCTTTCGCGTGCGGTACATTTCAAGCTTGTCGGGCGTTACGATAACGTTAAGTCCCGCCTTTGCAAATGGCAGCTCGCTTTCTATATCATACTCCGTCTCAATTACCCAAAGGTGGAAGAACTCGGAGGTGTTCACCATGCTGTCGGTGTACGGCAGATCAAGTGTCTCCCCCTTGGGATAGCCTGTGTTTATACGGTCGACGAGAGTGTTGGTAAATACGTTCTCTTCGTTTATCCATTTTTCAAATTCCTCGCCCAAATTCCAGAGCTTTGAATACTTTAGTATACATTTTTTGAGATTATCACCGTTGCGGTCTATAAGCTCGCAGGGCAGGAATATAAAGCCGCCAAGCCCAAGCTCGTATCTTTTCTTCAAAAGCACCGTCAGCTTTGCAGGGAAGGTTTTCGGGGGGGTGTCGGTGGGCTTATCCTCCTCGGAGAATACAATACCCGACTCTGTGGTGTTTGACACGATAAATCTGAAATCCGGATTTTCAGCAAGTGCAAGATAGGCATCAAAATCGTCATAGGGCTTGACGCATCTTGAAATAACGTCGATTACGTCGGTCTCAACGCCCTCCTTGCCGCGTATGATGTGGGTGTAAAGGCACTGCTGTGCTTCAAGCATATCGCACATTCCGTCTTTTATAGGCTGAACTACCGCAACGTTTCCCGAAAAATGGCCGCCGTTATTCAGCTTTTGAAGCATCCAATCGAAAAATCCGCGCAAAAATCCGCCCTCACCGAACTGAATTACTCTTTCAGGTCTGTTTATTTTGTTACCAAGCATAAAATCTCATCCTTTCGACGTTGTAGTTGAACTTGCAAAAGCTCCCTTTGATTACACCTCTATTTTACATCAAATTTACACCCATTTCCTTAAAATAATTAGCTCTTTTGAGGTAAAAATCTTGATTTTTTTGATATTATGTGCTAAAATTAAATCAAAGACACTTTAAAAAGGATATTTTTTTATGTATAGGGAAGAGCGCGAGGGCGGGCAGGGCTACTATTTCAGTAAAATAATAAACGTACAAGGGCACAGATCAAAGGAGCATTATCACGATTCCTTTGAGATCTACTATATGAAAGACGGCTCATGTGATTACTTTATCGGCAGCAGCTCGTTTCCTGTCACTAAGGGAGACGTTGTACTTATTCCTGCGGGTACCATACACAGAACGATATACGGAGCTTTGCCTCATTCGAGATACCTTGTGAATTTCACGGGCGATTATATCACGGATGAGCTGCGGCAGCGGTTTTCCGAGGCGGATCTACTTTACAGAAACGCAGATATAACGGATGAGCTTGAGGCGATTTTTGCAAAGCTTGAAGCCGAGTATTCCACAGACGACAGCTTTACGCCCGGAATGTTAAGTGCCTACACATGCGAGCTTTTGTGCCTGATATTCCGCAACAAAAATGAGATATGCGAGCAAAGGGAAAGGGAAAACCGCCTCGTCAGCTCGGCTGTGGAATATCTGCTTGACAATTATATGAACGACGTAACGCTCGCATCGGTGGCAAGAGAGCTTTCCGTAAGCTTTGAGCATCTTTCGCGCATCTTCAAGAGGGAAACGGGCTTTGGCTTTAACGAGTATCTGACGCTTCTGCGGCTTCAGCGTGCCGAATATATGCTGAAGAACGAGCCTGGCTTGAAAATTTCTGAGGTGGCATATTCTGTCGGATTTAATGACAGTAATTATTTTTCATACAAATTCAAACAGCAGTTCGGGTGCCCACCGACGGGGCGAAAGCGAAAATAAGCAAAAAAGTCAGATATTTTTTCTACTTTTTACGGTATTTACAAAATATTTGTTGCATTTATCCGTATAAAGTGTTATAATTTAAGTTGAATCCAATAAAAGAAAGCGATGAGACTATGATTGATCCAAAGCAAAATCTTATAGTCATAATACCTGCATACGAGCCGCCCGAGGAATTTATTCCTTACGCGAAAGAGGTTGCGAGCTATGCTAAGCGCCTTGTAGTTGTGAATGACGGAAGTAACGAGCGCTTTAACAGTGTATTTGAAAAGATAGCCGAGATCGAAAATGCCGATTATCTTACCTACGGAGAAAATCACGGTAAGGGATATGCATTGAAATATGCCTTTGATCACTGTATAAAGAATTTTTCTGCCGATGATATAATAGTCACAGCGGATTGTGACGGGCAGCATACGATACCCGACGTAATGAAGGTATTCGGTGTTGTCAGCGAGCATAAGGATGCTCTTGTGCTCGGCTCCCGTGATTTCCGCGAGAGCAACGTGCCGAAAAGAAGCCGCTTCGGCAATAACTTTACAAGAAAACTGTACAAGCTGCTTTACGGCTTGAAGCTTTACGATACACAAACAGGGCTTCGCGGCTTCACTGTAGGGCTTGCAAAGTCGTTCGTAAACGTTAAGGGAGACCGTTTTGAGTATGAGCTCGGTCAGCTCATATACGCAAAAAAGAACGGTATAGATACCTTTGAGACACCCATAGCAACCGTATATCCCGAAAACCCCGAGGAGCACGTTTCGCATTTCAGAACGATACGTGACAGTGCGAGGGTAATGGGTGTTATGCTGAGTAACCTCGGCTATTATTTCCTCTCCTCGGTGCTCTCATCCATAGTGGACGTCGGAGTATTCTTCCTGCTCTCCTCGATCATATTCCCCGGTATCACGTGGTATTACACCCTGGCGGCAACGGTCAGTGCAAGAGTTATTTCATCCATAGTTAATTTCAGCTTTAACTATAAGTACGTGTTTGACGGCTCGGACAGACGTTCGCTAATCAGATACTACATACTTTGGGCGTGTCAGCTCGGTGCCTCTTACGGTATCGCATCTGTGTTCAGTCAGATCGCGATGCTTTCGGATATATGGCTGACTCTTGCCAAGGGACTTGGCGATCTTTGCCTTGCACTGCTTTCATATCAGGTGCAGCGCGTATGGGTGTTCAAGAGCCGTGACGGGCGCAGGTTCTGGAGTCCTTTCATAAGATTTTTAAAGGCTATGGCAACGCTCTTCTCAACAGAGTACAGATGCAACCTTATCCCGAAAGACGAGGCTGTGGTATACGTTGCACGCCACCTGAACATGCACGGTGTGTTTACAACGCTCAAGTGGATACCCTACGATATCCACCCCATGGTATTCAACGTGTTCTTCAAAACTAAAACCTGCTACAATCAGTATGCTAATTATACTTTCACCGAGCGCGTGGGCAAGAAGAAAAAGAAATTCAATATCAAGGCGGCTCTCGCAAGTCTTGCTGTTCCGGGGCTTATCGGTGGCATCAGAGGCATTCCCGTGTACAGAGACAGGAATGCGATAAAGACCTTCAAGCGCTCACTTGAATGTCTTACGCGCGGTGAGGACGTTATCGTTTATGCGGACGTTAAGTATACTGCATCCTCGGATAAGGAAAGCGATATTTATGACGGCTTCCTTTACCTCGGGCAGTATTACAACAGAAAAACAGGTAAGAGCCTGAAATTCGTTCCTCTTTATATTGATGAGGAAAAGCTCTCTATCAACGAGGGTGAGCCCATCTCGCTTGACGTGTTTGAAGAGGGAAGAGCCGAGGCTAAAAAATATCTGCAAGCCGCAATAAACGGCAAGACCGAATAAAAATTGAATAAAAGTATAGCGTGACCGTCCGTATGCGGATAGTCACGCTATTTTTTTAAACTTTGAGCTCTTTTAATGTGATGCAAATTCGAAAACAAGATATAAAATCAGAAATACAATACAGATACCGCCCATTACCACGAACATAGGCAGGAGCATTGAGCGCACTGCCCGTATATAGGTCTGGAACTGTTCCTTGCAGCCGCCGCGAGTGCTTAAATTTTTAGGCGCTCTGCCACCGCCGCCAAGCTGGGACATATCGTATAGGGTACGCCCATCATCTATATAAGTTATTTTTTGCTTCTTCTTTTTCTTGTTTTTGCTCATTTACCTGAAAACTCCTCCTCGCAAAGGTGGCAAGCGGCAAAATGCCCCTCGCTGTATTCCTTATATTCGGGAACTACCTGCGAGCATTTTTCTGTTGCATAAGGGCAACGTGTATGGAAACGGCAGCCGCTGGGGGGATTAGCCGGTGAGGGAATATCTCCTTTAAGCGGTATTCTCTGCATCTTTACGTCGGGGTTGGGATTGGGGATAGCGGAGAAGAGAGCCTTGGTGTAGGGGTGGAGGGGATTTGAGAAGATGTCCTTTTTCGATCCGAACTCAACCATTGAGCCGAGGTACATAACTCCGATCTTATCCGAAATAAACTTAACTACCGACAGGTCGTGAGAGATGAAAAGGTAAGTCAGGTTCATCGACTGTTGCAGGCTCTTGAGCAGATTGATTATCTGCGCCTGAATAGAAACGTCAAGCGCGGAAACAGGCTCATCGCATACAACAAGCTTGGGGTTTACCGAAAGTGCTCTCGCAATACAGATACGCTGTCTCTGCCCTCCTGAGAACTCGTGCGGATAACGCTCGAAATAATAATCGCGCAGACCGCATTTTTCCATAAGATCAAGAACGTAATCCTTAACCTGATCCTTAGGCACGATATTGTGCACGAGCACGGGCTCGGAGAGAATATCACCGACCGTAGCACGCGGAGGGAGCGAGGAATAGGGATCCTGGAAGATTATCTGCATATCCGTGCGCAGGTGGCGCATTTCCTTACCCTTGTAATTTGTGATATCTTCCCCATTGAAGATTATCTGACCACCGCTCGGCTCATGGAGCTTCAGTATCGTTCTTCCAAGCGTGGTCTTACCGCAGCCGGACTCTCCAACGATACCGATAGTCTCACCGGGGTTTAGCGTGAACGAAACGTCATCAACGGCAATAAGCTCCTGAAGGACCTTACCCGTGACGGATTTCTTGATAGGGAAGCATTTTCTGAGGTTCTTTACCTCAAGCAGCGGAGCGGAGGACTTAGCCTCCGTGGCTACTGCTGTCTCGTTTACGTTTGTTATATTATCATTTGCCATTTTAATTCTCCTCGTTGTATAAATGGCACGCCACGTAGTGAGTGGGGCTGATGCGGATCATTCCGGGATAGTCACCCGAGCACTTACCGATACACTCGGAGCATCTTTCCTTGAAGAAGCAGTGGCTCGGCATATTTACGGGGTTGGGAACGTTTCCGGGAATGTTGAAGAGCGTATCCGTGTCCGAATCCATAGTGGGCTTCGATTTCTGCAAGCCCTTGGTGTAGGGATGTCTCGGATCGTGGAATATCTCGCTCGCCGTACCCTGCTCGATAACTCTTCCCGCGTACATAACAACTACGTAATCCGCCATCTCGGCAATAACACCGAGGTCGTGAGTGATAAGCATTATGGATCCGTTGATCCTGTCCTTCAGCTCGCGGAGCAGATCGAGTATCTGAGCCTGAATGGTAACGTCAAGAGCCGTGGTGGGCTCATCGGCAATGATAAGTCTCGGGTCGCAGGCAAGTGCCATGGAGATCATTACTCTCTGACGCATACCGCCCGAAAGCTCGTGAGGATAGGATTTGTAAACTCTCTCGGGCATTGCGATACCAACGAGCTTCAGCATCTCAAGTGAGCGCGCCTTAGCCATCTCAGCGGTAGCACCGGGAGTGTGTATAAATACAACCTCGTCAAGCTGATTGCCTATTGTGAAAACGGGGTTGAGAGAGGTCATAGGCTCCTGGAATATCATGGAGATCTGCCTGCCGCGGATCCTGTGGATCTCGTTTATGGGCATCTTTGCGATATCAAAAATCTTTTCCTCCATCTCATAGGTGTAAACGCCGGACTCGCTTATCTTCCGAACGGGAACCATGATGGGCTTGCCCTCTTTGTCGAGCTTGACGTTTCCGCGCTTGTCACGCTTTTGCTCGTAAAGCGTCTGTCCGTTCTCGTCTGTTTCATAGATCGGAATGGGGTTGCCCTTTTCGTCACGCTTGAAATCAAGCGATTTGAAGCGGATGCTTCCCGAATAGATCTGACCTGTGGGGCCCTGAAGCAGCTGCATTACGGACATACTCGTTACCGACTTGCCGCAGCCGGATTCTCCAACAACGCCGACAACGGAATTCTGGGGAATATTGATCGAAACACCGTTTACCGCCTTTACGATACCCTGCTCGGTAAAGAAATAGGTGTGAAGGTCCTCGATCTCAAGGATGTTTTTCTCATCCTTCATTTCGGACAAAAACTCGCTTTCCTCCGCTTTTCTGTGCTTTTTGCGTTCAAGCTCAAACATTATCTTGGAGTTTTCTCTCGCGATCTCGCGAACCTCTTTACCCGAAAGATAGTGATTGTCGGAGGCTTTTCCGTTTTTCTTCAATTTGTCTAAAATCTTCATTTATTTACCTCCTGCTCTTGGGGTCAAGTGCATCGCGCAGACCGTCACCTATAAAGTTGAAGCCGAGAACCGCGAGGATGATGCAAATGCCGGGAGGTCCCCAGACGTTGAAGTAGTTCTGGAGAATGTTAAGATCGTTTGCGGCGTTTATCATAGTACCCCAAGCGGCGTACTTCTCGGGCGCACCGAGTCCAAGGTAGGACAGGGATGCCTCGTAAAGTATCATGCTTCCCAAGCTGAGGGTCATCGATACGATAAGCTGAGGCATAACGTTGGGTATAAGATGCTTGAATATTTTTCTGCTTGTGGAATATCCCATAGCCTCAGCGGCAACCATGTATTCCTGCTCGCGAAGAGAAAGTATCTGTCCGCGTACAAGACGTGCGGTTCCCGGCCATGAAATAAGTGTAAGGAATCCCATGAGGTAGTAAATTCGGTACTGGAGATCTATATTGAATTCGGGAGCCTCAAGCACCGTACCTACAATAAGCAGGATAGGAAAGCCGGGCAGGCACATAAGGATATCGCAGATACGCATGATTATCGAATCAACGACACCGCCGAAGTAACCCGCAATGCCACCGAATACGATACCGAGCGCTGTGATGATAAATACCGCAAGGAAGCTTATGGTAAGAGATATTCTACCGCCGTCCATAATTCTTATGAGTATATCGCGTGCGTTTTTATCGGTACCGAGAGGGTGAGATGCGCTGGGCTTAGCAAGTATGTTAAGCTCCTTTTTTGTCTCAACCACCTGATAGAAGGATTGTGTTTCGCCGTTATCATCGGTGTATGTAATAAGAGTTTTGGTATATTCTATCTTACCCGTGTTATCCTGGTCTACCGATTTCCACTGCGTGTAGACGAGAGGGCCTACCCAGCAGAAGAGGAAAAGCGAGATTATGATAACAAGACCAACAATACTCAGCTTGGAGCGGAAGAAGCGGCGAAGCACCATCATTCCGGGGGACATAAGGCGGACGTTTTTATCGTGACATTCTTCTTCCTCGGGAATGTCAGCGGCTGCATCTGTTAAGGCAGCCTCGTCAGCCAAAGGCTCAAGCTTTTCGTTTTCCATAAAGTCCTCCTTTACTGAAGTTTAACTCTGGGGTCAACTACTGCGTACATCAGGTCCGCGAGAAGAACTCCTATAACGCTGAGCAGCGCAAGGAACATGTTGTAGCCCATTATAAACGGAATATCACCGGCAATCATAGCGTTGTACGCTATGTTACCTATACCGGGCAGGTCAAAGACCTGCTCGGTTATCATCGCTCCCGAGAAGAGGGAGGGGAGAAGTCCCGCAAGGGAGGTAACGAGAGGAATAAGTGTGTTTCTGAAGGCGTGCTTGTAGATAACTGTCTTTTCCTTGAGTCCCTTTGCGCGTGCGGTACGGATGTAGTCGGAATTGAGGACCTCGAGCATATTCGTTCTCGTCATTCTCATTCGCCCGCCTATACTGAGTATAACAACGGTGAGAATGGGGATAAACAGGTGCCTGAAGTAATCCCACAGCTTCGCAATACCCGTATAGTCCACCGATGCGTCTATGAGTCCCGACGGTGGGAACCACCCGAGCTTCATAGCAAACAGGTCTTTAAGCATCTGACCGAAGAAGAACGTCGGCAGCGAGATGCCTATCATAACGAGGACCGTTACTACGTAGTCGCGTATCGAGTATTGGTGCGTTGCCGCGGTAATTCCGAGCGGTATCGCTATCATGAATTCGAAGAACGTCGCGATAAGTGAGACCGCAAAGGATATAAACATGTGGTCTTTTATAACGTTAACGACGTTATCTCCGTATTTAAAGCTTTTTCCGAAATCAAGTCTCAGCATTGAGAGCAGCCAGCTTCCGTATCCTTTGAGAATACCGAGGAAGCTATCGTCCTCAAGTCCGTAGAGCTTTTTCATGTTATCTATAGTTTCCTGAGGGATCGTCGCTCCGCCCTGGTTCATCTGCGCGATCTTGTCGTCGATGAAGCTGCCGGGCATACATCGGATGAGGATGTATATTATAAGTGACACACCGAGAAGAATGAATACGGATAAAGCCAATCTTTTCAGTATATATTTTAACATGATCTACCTCTTTTGCAGATTAGTCCGCAAACTCAATTTCCCAGATCTTATCAATAGGAGAGGTGTAGGGGTTGAGGTCTTCCTTTGCGGGGATAGAATCGGCATCGATTACGTTTGTGTTATAAGCGTAGAGCGTGCTTCTCTGGTAAACGGGAAGCTCTACTGCGAGGTCAAGAACGTACTGCATAGCCTTTTCGTAAAGCTCGCAACGTTTTTCTCTGTCGGTGGTCTCACGCGCCTGATCTATAAGGTCGCTGAGCTCAACGAGAATTGAGTTCTCCTCAACGTAGAGATCGGGTGTTGCAAGAATTTCACGGTAGCCCCATGCAAGTACGCTGGAGGCGGTGGAGTTCTTGTGGTATATCTGATACATATCGGGGTCGATGCTTGAGCCCCAAGCTGCTGCCCATACGGAGAGCGAGCCTGTGGAAAGCTTGGTAAGAGCCTGAGTATCTGCAACGACCTCTATATCCCAGCCGCACTCGTTAAGCAGGTCTGCTGCGTTCTGGAGAGTGTTGTAGGAGGGGTGGTCGGTAAGGTTGGAGCCTGCAATGGTGAAGGTGATCTCGTAATCTTCTTCGGTGACGCCTTCCTCTGCTGCCTTTTCCATGTATTCGAGGATCTTTTGCTTAGCATCCTCTTCGTTGAAGTTGATAGCAGGGTAATCTCTGCCGTTGTCGCGGCTGTTGGAGCCGTCGTCAGCCTTGGGGTATGCCCAGCTTACTGTAGACATAGGCCAGTAAATGGTCTCTGCCGTACCGGTTCTGTAGTAGGAGAGTGCAAGAGAGGTGTTCATCGCGCTCATAATAGCACGGCGAACGTTGATGTTGGGAACCTTACCTGCGTTGATACCGATATAACCGTAACCGAGCTGATCGGTGTAGGTGCTCTCGATACCCTTGGAGGCAAGTGCGTTGATCTTGTTGATGTTTTCGTCTGTGAGCTGGGGAGTTACGTAGTGAACTGCGCCGCTTTCAAGAGCGTTGAGAGCGTTGGACGAGCTTACTACCTGGTAACGGATCTTACCTATCTTGGGGTTGTTGATGCCCGAGCCGAGAGTCTCGAAATAGGTATTAGCCTTGAAGTAAACAACGTTGTCGCTGAAGAAGGCTGTTCCCTCGGGATTGTCGCCGTTGTCCTTGTTGGTAGCCTTGTAGGGACCTGCGCCAACGGGAACCTTGATGTTTCTCGTGGACTGAATAACGTTTGTCATGTAATCGAACGAAGCATATTCAACACCGAAGTTGTTTGCCGCGATATCAACGTCATAGCCCTCTGCGTAGTAGTGCTGGGGTGCAACGGTGAAAGCAAAGTTCCATGCTGCCTTGGGGTCAACACCGTCAATGGTGATCTGAAGAACGTCATATTCGTTCTCGTTTGCGGGAGCACCGTCATCATTGTGCTCGGTAGCTACCGTGTAGGTCTCGCCTGCAACGGTTACGGTTGCGGGAGCATTATTTGTGTGACCGAGAGAAACGATACCCTCGATATTGGGAACGAGGAGCGCACCGTCATCGCTGATATTCTGGTGAAGAATTACTTCCTTAGCCTTTGCAAGGAACTCTGTCTGAAGCTTCTGAGCTGTTGCCCAGTATTTTACGATCTCGTGAAGGCTTGTGCTTACCTTACGGGAATAGATGTACTCGATAGCCTCTTCCTTTGTGGTTATATCGGTACGGTAGTTGGGAGTAAGCTTCTTTATCTTCGACTTATCGGGCTTGCCGTCCTCACCGAGCTCATATTCAACCTGAACCATGCCCTCATAGAACATGAAGCAGAAGATCTCGTCGTCGAATTCGGAGTGTCCCTTGTAGGGAACCTCCTTGAATGCTTCCTGAGCACTTACGTAGTCGGTGCCAAGCTCCTCCTTGAACAGCTTGAGCGCAAGCTCATAGTCTGCAAGAAGAGACTGGTTTGTTACCTTATCGGGGTCGTTCGAAACTGCTGCCTTATAGCCGTCGGAGAGCGAGTGAGCAAGAATTGCTTCTCTCATCGTGGACTCGGTTGCGCTGTAAGAGCCCTGAGTACCTGTCTTACCTACCTCCTTGAAGAGGTTGATGAGCTCGTTAAGGCGGTCGTTTGCAAGAGCCTGAGCGCTTGAGGTAATGGTGCTGTCAGTATCCGAGTCGCTATCGCCGATGGTCTGTGTTCTGTAGTTCGTAAGTCCGAGAATATCGGTCGAATACATGGTGGAAGAACCTGTGTAAACGGGGTCGAGATAAACGTAAATGTTGAACAGAACGTCCTCAATAGTAAGAGCCTCACCGTCAGAGAACTTTATGCCGTTCTTGATAACGAAGGTGTAGGTCGTTGTATCCGAAACCTCGTCGTACTTTTCCTCGAATGCCTTTGTTACAACTGCCTCGTCATCACCGAAGGCAATGGTTACCTCACCGTTTTCATAACCGGTGCCGAGCATTCCGATCTGTGTCATGCCGACGATAGTACCGTCAGCTGCTGTGGTAGAGAAGAAAGGGTTAAAAAGTCCGTCAAGAGCTTCCGTCATGATAACGAAGGCATCGGGCTTTTTGGCTTCATCCGCACAGGATGAGAGTCCTGCCATGACGCTGAAGCTCATAACAATGCACAGCATCAGTGCAATAATTCTCTTTTTCATTTTGTTTTCCTCCTGATATTATAATCCAAATTTAAGACGCATAAATAAACGTGATCTGACCGTTCTCGTCAGCCGACACGGTAAAGTCGGCGGGAACGTCAGCCTTGTTGGCGGATATCTCACAGCTGATACCTGAAATATCGATGCCTGCCATGCTGCCCTGAACGAACAGAAGCGCAAGCTTGAAGCTCTCATTCTGTATGCTTGCTGCGAAATCCTCTCCGAAGTCCTCTGTGATAACGAGCTTTGAATTTTCAATGCTCACGCCCTCAAGCTTCGCACCGTTGTTGCTTCCGGCAAAGAGTCCGAACATGGCAGAGGAAGCCTTAGCCGCGCTCTTGACCGTGTAGGTAACCGCTGAGAACGTAAGATCGCTGATCGAAGCCTCTTTTGCAAGAGCACCGAATATACCTCCGTGAGATACGTCGCCTCCGCGGGTGATATATGCCGAGGTGGTGACACCGGAAATGGTGTGTCCGTTTCCGATAATAGTGCCGCTGAAGCTGTTGTTTGTAAAGGCAGCAGGCCAGACGACCTTTGTGAAATCAAGATCCTCAAGGATCTCATAGCATCCCTTGGAGGATGCGTTCTTGGAAAGCTGAGATGCGTTTGATATCTTGTACCACTCGCCACTCTTCCACTCTGTGTAGATTTTGATAACGGGGGTGAGGCTCTCGCCTGTCTCGTAATCGAACTTGCCCTCGACCCTTCCCGTCATGGGCTCTTTCATAGCCTCGTCAAGATAAGCTGCGTCAAGAGTTTTACCGTCAATGCTGATAAAGTTCTTGTAATCAAGCTTTCCTGTGGAAAGATCCCATTCGGGTAGGTCGAGAGAAACGCCCTGATAGGTGCCGAGAAGCTTGAATTCGTTTCCTTCCTTTTCGTAGAACTCAAATTTTGTGTAGGGCACCCATACTGCGGTAAGCGTGAGCGCGGGCTCCGAGGAGGTGTACTCAAGGCTCGTGTCTATAACGAGCTTATCGCTTGAGAAATTCCATTTTGTCAGGGTAAATGCAGGGTCCTTTCCGCTTTCGGAGGCAAGATTGCCGTCCTCATCAAGCGCCTCGCCCTTATCGTTCGTAACCGTTTCCTTTACGAACCAGCCTGCAAGGGAGTGACCTGTTTTTGAAACCTCAAAGGCGTTGTGCCCTCTGTTATCGTCACTGGGATCGATGAGAGATATCTCCTTGGATCCGTTTGATTTTTCGTCATAGTTGTCAAGATTGAAAACATCCACGACCGTAACGCCGCTCGTTCCCGCAAACATGCCGCCGTTAGCATCAAACTTAACGCTTACCGTAGCGCCCTCTTTGTCAAGAAGATCGTACTGGTCGGCCCATTGGGAGCAGGATGTCATCATTGCTGCGGCGGTGAGCATAAGCACCACCGCAACAAGTATTGCGAGTTTTCTTTTCATCAGTTGTCTGTATCCTCCGATGTTTCTTCGGATTTGTCCTCAACGTCGTAATTGCCCTCGTCAGAGTCGCTGTCGTCATCATCGCCGTCACCGTCGTTACTCTCGTTGTTATCCTTGAAGTAACGGATGAGGAAGAATACGCCGACACCGATACCGCCGAGTACGATGATACCGCCGAGTACGATGAGCACGATGCCCCATACGGGGAATTCCTTCGGCTCTTCAACAACAGGAGGCTCCTCCTCGGGAGTTTTGTTCTTGTCGTTTTCGAGGTATTCGAGGTTTGCGATACGCTTTTCGGCATCGAGAAGCTTCTGATAATTTTTAACAAGAGCCTTTTGCTCGTTGAGAGATATTTTGCCGTATGCAGCTCTTGCTGCTTCAACCGTTGCCTTATCGGTAAGAGCTACCTTTTCGGGTATAAGGTCGATAGCCGCGATAGCCGCGAGTGTTGTATCGTCTGCCGCTGCAGCACCGTCGATGCTGACGTCAAAGTACTGACCGAGTATGAACGAGGTGTACTGCTGACCGTTTACGGGCTTGATCATAACTATCTTGTTATCGATATGACCGATGTAGTCAACGAAGTTTGCACCGTAGTAGATATTGGACGGATCGCCCTGAACGTTCCACATGAAGAAGTCAACGATACCGAGACCTGTTCCGCCAACTGCGGAATTGAGGTTGGGAGATACAGGGAAGTTTTCGCCTGTGTAATAGTAGTAGACGTCGTATTCCTCTTCAAGCATGGGGGATTTGTAGCTTGAGAACGTTACTGTGGAAAGCGATGTGCAGCCGTAGAACGCCTTGTGACCTATAGCCTTGACGGTATAGGGGAGGATAACGTTCACGACGTCTGTGTTCGCAAAGGCATACGCGCTTATTCTGGTTGTGCCCTCGGCAACGGTAACGTCTGTTGCGTTGGGGCAGTAGGTGATAAGCTCAAGTCCTGCGGGAACAACTCTGTAAAGAGAGCCGTTTATGATGCGTACGTAGTCGCCAAGCTCGTAGGTGTAGGATATTGCTTTGTCGTACTCCTTGCCGTTAAACTCTTCCTTTTCTATAATAGAGAAGGGAGCTACCTTGCAGTATGCAAACGGGTTATCACCGATCTCTTTAAGAGAGGTACCGAGAGTTACCTTGAAGTCGCACGCGGTGGTGCTGTCTTTCAGGAACGCATGGTGTCCGAGATACTCGGCAGCCGTGAGGTCTGCTTCGGTAAGAGCGGTGTATGCAAAGGAGTAATCACCAATCTTGGTAGCGTTTCCGAGACCTGTTACGCCCGAAAGCTTATCACAGTAGGAGAACGCGCCCTCTTCTATGCTCACGATAGCCTCGGAGAGCTTAACAGCTTCAAGCGAGGGAGCCTGTGAGAATGCATAGTCTCCAACGGTAACTGCCGCGGAAAGATCAAGCTCACCGGAGAATGCAGTGCCGAGGAATGAATATTTACCAAAATCGGTTATCTTATCAAGATTTACGGAAGAGAGCTTCGCACACTCTCTGAAAGCACCTGTTGGGATCGCTGTTATAGCGTCTCCGAGAACAACGGTGACAAGCTCCTCGCAGTAAGAGAAGGCTGCCTCGCCGATGTGCTCAGCAGAGGTGAGATTTGCCTCTGTTATTGCAGGCGCATAGTATCTGAACATGTAATAAAGGTTCTCGTCATACGCGTATTCCTGCATATCCTGATCGAAGAACTGATACAGTGAGTCTCCTGAGAAAGCGAAATCGCCTATGTAAGTCGCGTAAGTGAGATCGATGCTCTCAAGAGCACAGTTGTTGTAGAAGGCATAGCTGCCGATGTGGGCACCCTTGCCGAGCGTAACGCTCTCCAGCTCAGCCGCTCCGAAGAACGCGCCCTTGCCTATAGTTACGTTATCGCCGATGGTAACACTCTCCATGGGAGAGGTGTAGATGTAGTGGTAGATACGCTTGCCGTTATAAACGGTATAACCAACGCTCCAGACGGTTCTTGAGGTGTTGTATGCAAACGCATAGTTTTCAAGAATAACGTCATTTCCTACGGTTACGTTCTTGAGGACCTTACAATCGTTGAACGCACCCTCGCCAACCGTAACACCGTCAGCTATCGAAACGCTCTCAAGGAGTGTGTTTGCAAACGCATATTTGCCGATAACGGTTGCGGATATTGCGGGAAGCTGCTTTATCGAGGTGGTGTCAAATGCATAGTCGCCAACGTAGGTGAGAGTACCGAGCTTAACGTCGGAAAGGTTTTTACATTCGGAGAACGCATAGGTTCCAACCGAAACAACGCTCGGAATTTCCACCTTTTCAAGCTTGGAGTTTCCCGAGAACGCACCGCTTCCTATCGAGGTGATCTTGTTGTTCGTTATAACAAGCTCTTCCGTAGTGGGAGCAACGAGAAGTATCTCGGTGCCATCCTTGTTAAGGATATAAGGTGTTCCGCTTGAGGGGTAGAACGTTGTGTTGCCCTCGGCAACCTTGAATACGGATACGTTAGTGTTGCGGAATGCGTATTCGCCTATTACCGCAACGTCCTTGCCAATCTCGGCAACGGTGAGTGCCTTACAGTCGTTAAAGGCACCTGCGGGTATAACCGCCGCGTTTATCGAAACGGAGGCAAGCTTCTCACAGCCACTGAACGCGAACTGACCGAGCTTGAGCTTCTCTGCCGCAACGGTAAGTGTTGTAAGAGAGGTATTGTTATAGAATGCGTAAGCTCCTACCGACTGAGTGCCTGCGGAGAGTATAACGCTGTCAATCAGTGCGTTGTGCGAGAATGCGTAATCCGCAACCGCAACAGCGGAGTTGAGGGCTATAGTACCGTCAAGCGCACAGTTCGTAAATGCATTCTGGTTGATGAACTTAACGTTCTCTATTCCGCTTACGGAGGTAAGAGAGGTACATCCGTAGAATGCACCCTTGTCGATCTTCTTCAGGGTCGAGGGAAGAGTTACCTTACGAAGCTTGGTAAGATTTGCGAAAGCGTACGGGCCTATGGTCTCAACGCCCTCGGGAATGATGACCTCTTCTATGGTATCGTCACCGATAAACCAGATCTTTGTAAGAGAGGGATCATCCTCGGAGATCTCATCGCTCTCATCCTTGGGAATATATTCGTAGTTCGAGAATGCGTACTGGCTGATCTCGGTAAGGTGGAGAGATGCGGGAATGGATACCACGCCTCCGTTACCGTAGTAATGCATGAGCCAAGGACCGTTCGTAACGTAAGGATCCTTAACCTCTATGGAAATAGACTTCGAATAGTAGGTGGACGCACCGTCAAGCAGCACCTTTACGGAGACTGAAGCATAACCCTCCTTTACGGCGGTTATAACACCGTTCTCGTCCACCTTGACTATTGCGCTGTTGCTTGAAGCGAATACCACCTCGGTAATGTCGGGGAAGTAAGCGTCAAGCTCATAGTTTATAGTTACCGACTCGGAGGGGAACATCTTGAGCGAATAATCATCACCGACGAACGGCATGGTTGATTCGGCAAGGCCGATATCGCGCTCATCCGATGCAAGCATGTAATAAGCCTTGTTGACGTAATAGCTCTTCAAGGAGAAGTTGTCTGTTACGGGGCGGCTGTATTTCTTGTAGCCCTCCTCGCCCTCGGCAAGGACCTTGATATTCAGCTTCTCGCTCTTCGTCGTACCGTCATCAAGAGTAACCGTTGCATAGATAACCGCTTCGCCGGGAGCAACAGCGATTATCTTGTTTCTTACAACTCTTGCAACGCTCTCGTTCTTGGACTCGTAGTTAACGAGCTCGCCCCACTCCGTTGAGGGATATACCTCGGGGCTCAGATCGTACGTTTGGTTGGGGCTGAGGGTAATATCGGTGTTCTCAAAGTAGAGATCGATATAATTTGTTGGAAGCGCTACCTCGTAGGTTGCCTGGTTAAGAGCGTAGTCAAAGAGAGATACGGTAAAGGTATTCTTGTTGTGCGAGCCTGCCTTTATATCATCTATCTGATCGGTAAGCTCATATACGAAGTAAGAGGTGGTATTGCAGCTTGAATATATAGGAGTAAGATAACGGTCGAAGCTCGCAAGCACGTAACCGCCAACCGTTCCGTCCTCATTCTGATAGCTCGGATCGTAAGCTACGTAACCCACAGAGGAGCACATCGAGTAGTGGTTATCGTAAACCGCAAGCTTTGCGTAAAGTCTGTTCTTCTTTGCCGACTTGTCGTACTCGGTGTAGAACTCAACGCCTGTGAGCGTGGGAGCCTCAAAGTCAACAACGAGAGGGAATACAAAGGTATTGTTATCGTTTGTTTCGTCACCGTCGTTGTCGTAATCAAGATAGCCCTTTACGGTTACGGTGTAGGAGGCGTTGTTTTTAAGATTCTGCTCGATTGCGCTGAATTCAACGTCAATGCTTGCAGGATAGATGTCACCGCCGTTACCGTAGGACTTTCTGATATCCTCGTCGATGGTCTCAAAGACTACCTCGCCCGTGGAATCCTCGGTAATGGTAACGACAACGCGCTCTGCGTTACGGAGCATACCTGCCCATATATATTTGAGTGAATTAACACCATCGGGCTGGTTGGTAATGGAGATGTACTTTCTGTCCGCGGATATCATATTGCTGCCGGGCTTCTGAATGTAGTAGTAGGAGCCCATGTAGGATATGTAATCGTCGGAAAGACCGCCGACAGGTCTTGTAGCGTAAGCGTCGGGGAGAGTTTTGTCGAGCAGGTCGATAGAATCGTCAAGCTCATCCTTGTTGGTTTCGTAATAATCTATATCGAAGAGAGGAGCCTCTGTCCAATCTCCGTAAAAAGCAAGATAAGGCACATTGAGATCAACTGCGGTATCACCGGTAGCGTCAAGGGTCACAAATCCCTCAACATACATACCGTTTTCAAAGGATTCGTCCATGTATTTCTTGTTGTCATCGCTGAGTGTGATCGTAACGGTAACGGTAGCCTGCTTGCCTGCCGCAACGCTTACGTTGCTGCCGTTCTGGGTGCTGCCCTCGCCTGTCACCTTGGTAACGGTCACCGTTGCTCCCTCAAGGAGCGTAGCCTTTTCCGTAACCGTTGTCTCGCCCTGGTTTGTCAGAGTTTCGCTGACTCCCTCTGTCATCACTATAGCCGAAACGTCGTAGCTTACGGAGGTTTTGCCAAAGTTATCTATTGTGAACACAAGGTTATAAACACCGCTTCTCGTAGGATCGTCACCAAGCTCTATCTTGGATTTATCCATAACGGTGCCGTCCGTCCTGTCGTAGGTAAGGATGTAAGCCGTGGTGCTAGCGGATTTTACAAGGTTTGCAAGACCCGCACCCTGCTTTCTTATCGAATAGGGATTGCCGTTCTTGTTGTAGATAATATCCGCTGTGGACATCATGAGTCTGTAAATGACCTCCGTTACCTTAACGGGATCGCTCGTTACGCTCTCGGGGAAGTTTGCCTTTACGTACTGGCGCAGAAGTGCCGTAACGCCCGCAAGGTTGGGAGCTGCCATCGAGGTACCCGAAAGTCTGTCGTATTCCTGACCGGGAACAGCCGAGAGAATAGAGCCGCCGTGAGCGGTGATCTCAGGCTTTATTTCAAGGTCGGGCGTCGGACCCCAGGAGGAGAAGTCGGACATGAAGGGGCCGGCTGCCTGAGCGTAGCTTACCTTGATCTTGCCCGTGCTGTTTGCCGCAAGCACCTCACCGTCGTCCTGAGAAATGGAGCATACGGGAATGGTCGCGTCACCGACGGTCATCTTGATATCACCCGAAACGTTGTTGTAAATAATAGCACCGGCAGCACCCATCTTCTGTGCTATGTTCGCCTTTTCCTCAAAGGTGTTGTTACCTCTTCGGATAAGCGCTATCTTTCCGGCAACTTCAAGACCCATATAGTCTGCCTCAACGCCCGTACCGGGTATCGTGACGTAATCTATCTCTATCTCGTCAAGCGTATCGCCGAGAAGCTCTTCAACAAAGTGCTTTTCCTCTGCGGCTCTGTCATTGGACTCGATGAAGTAGATTATCTGTCCGTTATATAAGAGGTAGGAAGTTTTAACGCCCTCGATGGATGCAACTGAAAGAGCACCCTTGTAGGTAGATGGAGAGCCGACCGTACCGCTGTCGGGGTTGGAGGTAAGGGGAAGGTTACCGTTCTTCTCGGAACCGTAGCTGGAGCTGTAGCTGTTGGATGCGGCAACTATCATGCTGATGCCGCGCGCTCTGATTTTATCGTAAACTCCGTTGATGGTCTCCTTATCGCTCTCACGGCTGAAGCCGCAGCTGGAGCCTATCGACATGTTGATAACGTCAACACCGAGAACAACGCAGTCCTCAAGCGCGGAGAGTATCCATGAGGAACGGGCTGACTGCTCAAGGTCGGAGAATATCTTCATCTCAACGAGCTGCGCATTGGGAGCAACGCCCGTGATCGTATCGTCATGACCCGCGATAATACCCGAAACGTGAGTTCCGTGCTCGCTGTTTATGGGGAATACGTCGGAGTCCCCGTCGGCATAGTCGAAGCCGAAAGGTACCTTGCCGCTTATGTAAACGTCGGAAGCCGTAAGACCCGACTGCATATTGCTTGCAACGGTATCGGAAACGAGAGCCTCTATATCCTCAAAGGTAAGAGCCCAGGATTCCTCGGCAACCTTGAAATATTCCATAGAAAATGCGGTGTGGTAGTAGTCAAGACCCGTATCGAGTACCGCAACTACCGTTCCCGTTCCGTCGTAGTCGAAGCCGGTGGTATCGAAAATACCGGTATCGAACGCGTTTACGTCGTTTTCCACAAGCTCGGTCTTTTCCGTCTCATAAACCTCGCCGACGATAACGTTCACACCGTCACCGAGAGTTTTGCACACGTCAACGAAATCGCCTGCCTTAACGGTTATCTCAAAACCGTCGAAGAGCGTATTGTAGATATCGCCTGTCGTGTAGGGGATGTTTTCCTTGCTGAGAAGCGCACAAAGCTCAAGAGCATCCTTTACGATGTTTGCTTTAAGCTCGTTTGCCTCGCTTGTGATATAGTATTCGGAGAACGAAACGTCCTTATTCGATGCATCGTAAGCATCGAGCAGTGACGTGCCTCCCATCTGGATGATAAGTGAAATTTCATCCGTATCTCTGACGGTTTCGGGAAGACGGAATATCGTCGTACCGTTGTAGTATTGACTTGAGTCAAACTTAAGGTCCCCGTCATAAAGACCTATGTAGGGTGAAGAACCGAGGTCGGTTCTGTTTGCCGCCGAGAGCACCGATGTGAATACCGTTGTCAGTATCGCTACGAGCAACAGTACAGTGCAGATCAGAAGCGGCAGCTTTCTTTTGTTTCTCATTTGCCTTTGCCTTTCTTTTCGTGCTGTGCCTAAAATAATACATAATATAAAAATGAAACACGCGGAATATATTATATAACAAAGAGATTAAAAATGCAACCCTTTTTCGCCAATTTGTGCTAATATCCAAAAAAGTTTACAATTGTGTTACAAGAAATCCTTTATATGCCAATACGTTACCCGAGTTCTCAGAAAATTAACGAAAATTAACAATTGTTTGTTTTTATCTATTGAATTTTCTGAAATAATATGCTATTATATAATGACAATATTATACCGATTTTTCGGTCTGCAAAAACAAAACAGAGGAGAAATAAATGAAAAAGACAACAAGATATATGGCGCTCTTGCTTGTGCTTGCTATGATCTTCTGCCTGTTCATGGGTACGCTCACTTCCTGCAAGGAAGAGGAAACACCCGATGAAAACGGCAACGGCGGAAATGAAAACGGAAACACAGGCGGCGATAACAGTGATGAGAGTGCGGGAGGAAATACTGCTAAGATCAACTACACTGTCAATATCAGGAATGCCGGCGGCAGAGCTATGTCGGGCATTACGGTTACCGTGTGGCAGGACAGCACGTATCAGCAAATGGAGAATTTCGGAGTTACCGATGAAAACGGTTCCGTAGTTCTTTCCATGAAGCCCCTCGATACTTACGTGGCAAAGCTTAGCGGAGTACCCGAGGGCTACACCGTGGCTGACAGCTATTCGTTCACGGGCACCACTCTTGATATAACCCTTACGTCAAAGGTAATAAGCAACACCAACCAGACGGGCGTTGTGTACACGCTCGGCAGCATCATGCGTGATTTTACCGTGATCAACACTAACGGAGACGAGGTAACTCTCTCAAAGCTCCTTGAAGAAAAGGACGCTGTTCTTATCAACTTCTGGTATGTCAACTGTTCATGGTGCGGCGAGGAATTCCCCTATATGGAATCCGCATATCAGGAATATTCGGATGATATAGCTATCGTGGGTCTCAATCCGTACGCCTCGGACACCATGGCGGATATAAAGGCCTACAAGACGACCTACGGACTCAGCTTTGATCTCGCGCATGACGTCGGACTTGCTACCGCATTCGGTGTAAAGAGCTATCCTACGTCTGTTCTCGTTGACAGATACGGTGCGGTTTGCCTTATAGTAAACGGTGCTATCACGGGAGAGAAGTATTTCAGCACGATCTTCGAGCATTTCACCGCTACCGATTATAAGCAGCAGCTGCTCACAAGCTACGAGGAGCTCTCTCCCCGCGAGAAGCCCGACGTAACCATGCCCGACTCGGAGACGGTAGGGGGCGTGTTGAATTCCGGCAACATTAACGTTACTTATTATCCTGAGAAAAAGGACGAATATGCATGGCCCTTCGTTGAGGGCACGCTTGACGGTGTGGCTTGCATTAAGAGCTCCAACGCAAAGAAGGACTCATCCTATTCCATAATGTATGCAGACGTTGTGATGAAGGCGGGCGAGGCTCTTGCTTTTGATTACTTCTGTCTTAGCGAGTTCGGCTCGGATATTCTTCACGTTATTGTGGATAACGTTCCGATAAACGCTATATCGGGCGTAAGCAAGGAGTGGGAAACCTGTTATCCTTTCGTTGCCACTGAGGACGGTACCTATACCGTAGCCTTTACTTATCTCAAGAATTCCGATACCGACGTTGATGATGATACCGTTTACCTTAAAGCGTTCCGCATTATCGAGAATGCCGAAGAAAATATCGGCACGGCTACCTACATTCCGAGAATGTGCGCAACCAATCCTTATGCGAACGGTGACGGTTATGAGACCTATTCCGAAATCGTTCTCGGAGAGGACGGTTACTATCACGTGGGAAGTGTTGACGGTCCCCTGCTTCTCGCAGACCTTATGGGTAAGACCAACTTCTCCTCGGATAATTCGGTATTCGACTTCATTACCGATGATTCAAGACTTGCAGACTATTACGAGGCTATCGTAACCTATTGTAACTATGCTTCCAACTCTCAGATATACGGTCTTTGCACGGTTGACGAAACTCTCAGAGGCTACCTTGAAATAGTAGCTAATACCGTGAGCGTAGGAGACGAGGATCCCAACAGATGGCTTCAGTTCTGCCGTTACTACGATGCTTACGGCACAAGCGGTGCTCAGCTCAGCGACCCCATCATAGGTCTTGCGCCTCATTCCGCATATCCCACGGTTGAGAATACCGAGGTGGGCCTTGAGGAATATCCCAACATCGTAAGCTATGACAGAGTTATTATGCCCCGCGGCCTTTGGTACAGCTTCACACCGTCCGTTTCGGGCGCATACAGAATAGTTTCCAATCTCAGCAAGACAGATGCGGAGAACACCTTCCTTGAGGGGTGGATATTCCTTGAGGACGGAAGCTTCTGGTATCAGTACAGCCGCTGCGAGCGTATCATGAGCGAGGATGCAAACGTTTACATGTACGCTTACCTTGAAGCGGGAACTACCTATTATATAGACATAGCATACAACGATCTGTATTACGTCGGAAGCTTCGGCTTCAAGATAGAATATCTCGGTGAGGATTACAATTACTTCCGCGCGGTTTCTCCCGGAGCGGCATTCACCACAGAGATAGACGAGGACGGTAACGTTACCAACCACAAGATAGCGGGCGGCGTTGAGGTCGTATACAACGAAGAGGACGGATATTACTACAACAAGCTTGCTGACGGAAGCATGGGCGCATCGAAAATATATGCCGATTTCACCATGTTCACAAGTATTTTCGGTCAGAAGGCGCTTTATCAGCTTATCGAAGCGGGCGCGTTTGACTTCACGAAGAGTGAGGACGACCACGTTGCGATCTATTACTACGAGAACTTCACCGATGCGGAGCTCAGAGAGGAATGGGGCGCAAATTACGAAGCGTATTACGAGCTTTATCAGATATCCGATATCAAGCACGGTATCTACCACGGCTCAGGTGAGGATCTTACCGAGCTTGCAGAGCAGTATTATGCGCAGATAATCACCGAAGGTGACGATATCAACGTAAAGGGCTGCGTTGCAGTAAATGCAGAGCTTGCAAATCTTCTTCAGCAGCTCATGGATAAGTACACCTTTGAGCACGTAGAGAACTCATGGGTAAAGCTTTGCTACTTCTATGAGTACGTTGGCGAGGGCTGGGTTTGGATTCCCTCAAACTGATCTGACTTTTTTCGACAAATCAATATCGCCGTTTGGATAGCTCCGAGCGGCGATAAAACGTAAAACAGAATAAAAGAACAAATAACATACTCCGAAAAGGGAAAAACAATGCAAAAAAATAAAAAGCTGATAGGCATGCTTATCATTTTGCTTTGCCTGCTTTCTACCCTTGCTCTTTCGTCCTGCTCCGAGGAAAACGGTGGCAATGAGAATGAGAACGTGGGCGGTGAGCCTCAGGCAACAAGCTTTGATTACAGCATAACCTTAAAGGACGCTTTCGGGGCACCCGTGTCAAATATGATAATAAAGCTGACGTTGGGTACCGAGACTGCCGCGATGAAGCTTGCCGACAGTGACGGTAAGGCGTCGGGTACGCTTGATAACGGCGCCTACGCGATAGAGATCATATCCCCAAAGGGCGATCCGTTTTACTACGGTACAAGCATTACTCTATCCGAGAACACACCCGAGGTCGAGATAGTAATATACAACACAACAGCCGGGGCACCAACGCATGAGCTTGCTTTCGGCTTTGATGCAGGCATGGAGGGAGCAGTTGCTCCGATGTTGACAAAAGGTGCATACCGTGTTGAGCTTTCTGACGGTAAAGCGTATTTCATATTCTCTCCTGAGCTGAGAGGTAAGTATCGCATAAGTGCCAAAGGCGCGCAGGATCTTTCGATTGCGTACAACGGAGGACCCTACTATGTGCAACAGAACGATATATCCGATGAGAGCGCCGATTCCGACGTATACAAGACCTCGGAGGGGCTGTTCCTTAATATGAGAAACCATCATCTCGGTGAGGATATACAGTCGGCATCAAAGTTTGTGATCTCGGTTACGTCTGAAACAGCCGATGGCTGCATAGTCGTCATAGAGAGAATAGATGACCTTGACTATAGCATAGACGAGCTTCCCTGGGAAGAGGTCAAGCTGCCGGTGAAGCCTGAGACCTACATCATTCCCTATATCACGGATGCGGATAATTTCTCGCTTCTTGACGTTGATATAACCGACCCCGACGTTGTTGCGGTCTATAATGAGACGGACGGATTTTATCATCTCGGCACCGAGAACGGTCCCGTAATACTTTTGCGGCTGACTACCTCTTCAAAATACGCGATTTCTCTTAAAGAGATCAGCGAGATGAACCGCATTGGTGCGTATATTTACGATGAAAGCGGTGAGTTCGTATCAAAAACAAGCTATCATACAATGCTTCTTGACTACATAGCCGCAGTTGACGAAAGCTTAGGTGTATACCCCATGACTCAGTATCTGCGCGATGCGATAACCAATTACGGTGCGGCAAACGATTGGTGGAATAAGAGCGTTGATAACCGCTTCTTCGGTGATGCGGCAATGCAGCTCGTTATGGAAAATGCATGGCTCTTCGCCTGCTGCTATGCTCTGCCTTACGATATGGGTACGGTGGATGTGCCTGTTGAAGTTGCTGCATCAGGCAAGCTTGCAATTTCAGGCTCAGAACCTATATATCTCATAAATAAGACAACAAATGTTTACAAAATAACGATAACAGACACAGAAGGCTCGCTTAAAGCGGTATATCTCGGCAACGAATATGTGGCGGACAGTGGAGTTATTACACTGACCGTCGATGCAGGCGAAAGCTTCACGGTAAGTGCGCTCGGCGGAGCAGAGGAGCTGTGTTTCGAGTATACCTCGCAGCCCGAGAGCTGAGAGAGGCTTTAAGATTCCCTCGGGTGAGGGAGCATGCACAAACCGAAAAATCACAAATAATATAAAGGAGGCTTATTATGAAAAGCTTAAAGAAAATAGCCGTAATACTTGCGGTGCTTTGCGTAAGTATATCAATGCTCTTTGTATTCACGGCATGTAACGGTGACAACGCGCCCGACAATAATAATAATAGCACCGAGAACGGTGATAATAACGCTAACGCGAATGACAGCGGTAACGAAAACGAAGATATGGGCAGTGAAACAACTCTTACAACCTATACGGTATTGGTACAGGATCAGAACGGTACACCGGTTGTCGGTGTCGGTGTTCAGCTTTGCTCCGATGCAGGCTGCCAGCTTCCGATGAGCACGGATTCCACAGGAAAGGTCACGTTTGAGCTTGATGAGGATAACTACAAGGTGCAGCTTGCATCAGTTCCCACAGGATACGTTGCTCCCCCTGCAGAGACCAAGTACGCTATGCTTAACAACAGCGCGATAATCACAATAAACACGTCTGCGAGCTACATAGTATCCGTAAAGGATCAGTACGGTGCAGCTGTAGAGGGTGCCGTTGTAACGCACATGGGCGCAACCGACTCTATCACCACCGATGCAAGCGGTGTTGCAGTATTTAACTGCACTGTTAAAGACAATTACAAGGTATTCGTTGCCGCTCCCTCAGGCTACGAGGCAAGTGCTGAGCTTCACACCTATTCGGGTGATGAAAAGACCGTAAACGTTGTGCTGAAAAAGCTCACAAAGATATCCGTAATAGTTGAGGATGCTGAGGGCGAAAGATTTTCAGACGTTGTGGTAGTTCTTCGCGACAGTGCCACAGGCGAGGTCGTAGGCTATGCCGCAACGCAGAATAACGGTGTTGCAGTGTTCTTTGTAGCAGGTACCTCAAGGTCGAGCTACACTGCCGATATTGTATATCTTGAAAATTATACCTCAACCGAGGCTGAGGTAGTTGACGGTTATGCAACTGTAACTGTAAGCGCGGCAGAATAAAGAAGTTAGAGGGGAAAAACGAGGCTGTCGCATTTAGGCGTAATCGAAAACAAAATTGGCGAGGTAGAAAGAAATTTCCGCCTCGCCACTGCTTTTTTATATCTGATCAGAAAATAAAGGTTGAAAATCCGCTAAGAGTAGCGTATTTTCTCCGTTTTTACCCGAATTTTGTTTTCTATTTTCGCTCTAAATGCGACAGCCTCACCCCAAAGACGTATTATTGGAAATATATAAAGTAAATAAAAATACAATAAAGTGAAAACAGAGCGAGAATTAAAGGCTTATGCAAGGTCCTTTAACTCTCGCTCTGTTTGTGTAAATTGCAGTAGATTTGTAAATTTTCGGTTGCGATTTCGCTATTCAGCTACCTTCGTTGCCTTTGGCGGAAATAACTGCCGCCTTAAGTTCATCGTAGCTCATCTCACCGACAACCTTTTCGGTGATAATACCCTCAGCGTTGAGAACAAACGTTGTGGGATATGAGCCCTTTCCTCCGAGGAGCGTGTAGTATTTACTTACGGTAGAATTCTCCGCAAGCGCATCGTCAAGCACGAATATCATGCTGCTCTCGCCGAAGTTTTCATTGACGTAAGCCTCAGCGGTTTCGGCAAGATAGTAGGAGTGGATTATAAGGAAAACAACGTCCTCGTCCTTATATTCCTCGGCAACCTCGTCAAAGTGGGGCAGCTCCTTGCAGCATGGGCCGCACCAGGTTCCCCAGAAATTCATAACAACGGTCTTTCCTCTGAGATCGCTGAGCTTAACTGTATCCTCGCTGCCAACCATGGTGAATTCATAGTCGTAGCAAAGCTTGCCTACGTCAGAGCCCTCTTCGGGTGAGGTGTCCTCGAAATCGACTGTGGGTACCTTGTCAATAACGTTGTAGTAAACAAGTGCGCCTGCAAGCACCGAGAGCGCAAGAGCAGCGGCAACCGCCTGAATGATAACGCTTCTCTTTTTGCGCTTTCTTCCAATGCGCTCCACTTCCTCGGTATCGGCTCCCTCTGGTATCTCGTTGTCGGGAAGAATTATCTTGCTGCCTCTGTAGCTTATAGCCTTTGTCGGGCAAACCGAAACGCAGTCACCGCAGCTGATACATTCCTTGTCTCCAACGGAGGTTATGTCCATTTTACAAGTAGAAATACATTTTCCGCAATCAATGCACTTCGGGCGGTCGAGCTTGATGCCGAGAATGGCAATCTTATTGAACAAGCCGTAAAGCGCACCGAGGGGGCAGAAGAAGCGGCAGAAAAATCTGTATATGAATACAGAGCCCATAATAAAGCCGACAAGGAGAACGAATTTCCAAGTGAAAAGCGGGCCGAGCATGCCGAACATGTTGTCGTTTGCGGGATTTATGAGTAGACCGATAGCTCCGCCGAGCGTTCCCGCAGGGCATATATATTTACAGAACGCAGGCAGGGGGAAGTCCTTGAATGCGTAAATAAGCGGGAAGATCACCACGAAAAGCACAAGAATAACGTATTTGAGGTAGGAAAGAAGCTTCGTTATCTTGTTTTTCTTCAGCTTCGGTGTTTTTATCTTATGTAAAAGATCCTGTATAAGACCAAACGGGCAGAGAAATCCGCATATCGTACGCCCAAGGATAATTCCGTAGAGCAGGATTATACCGAAAACGTAATACGGTGCTCTCGCCTTGCTTGATGCAAGTGCGTTTTGTAATGCACCGAGAGGGCAGGATGCCGCAGCTCCGGGACAGGAATAGCAGTTAAGCCCGGGGGTGCATGCGTTCTTCACCGCACCCTGATAGATAACTCCGTTTGCAAAGCCTTTTATATTGGCATTTGTGAGCAGTGCGGCGTATAGCTGTATCAGACGCCTCTTTGTTGGGATAAGATTTTTGAGTTTTGAAATAAATTTATTCATATCAGCCAAGACCTATACATTCCGTACAAATTTGTACAGCCTTTCCGAGCACGTCAGCCATGCCGCCATTTGATACGCCCGCAATAATGAGAGCTGCGGCGATAACGATTATGGCACCTCTTGCAACGTACACAGAGTGTCCTGAGTTTTCCGAGAGAGCGGCAGCGCGTGCTTTGTCCTCATCGGGTATCTCATCCGAGCTTTTCTTTTCCGAAAGCTCAGATTTTGCCGAAGCAACCGAGCGCGCGTACGAGCGCTCAAGCAGTACGGATGCGGCATAGCAAGCCGCGCCTGTGCATACCGCGCAAACCGCGGATATGACTACCGAATACGCTATATCGGTATTGCAGTCCTCTTTTGTATATCTGGGAAAATCAAACACGAAAACAGCTGCCGCAGCAACTAAGATCGCTGCTATCGCAATGCAAGAGATAATAATATAGCGGCGTACCTTTTTCTCGTTCTCGCAGGCACTCACGTATTTTTCAGAGCGGTTGTAAGGCGCAAGTCGATTTTCATATATGCGAAGAAGAGTTTTTGACGTGAGCTTTTGCACGTGCGGCTTCTGCCTCGCAACTGAGATCAGCGATAAAACACCGCCGCCGATAATGCCGATAAGGCAAAGGATGCTGAGAGGTAATATTCTTCCAAGATGCATGGAGATCACCTCGCGCGTGAAAGGCGAAGCTCCGCCCGTCTTAAAGATATGAATACATGATGCGGCAAAGGCTATAGCTGTCAGTACGGTGATAACGGATAACACGATAGAGTATATAAACGTTATCCTGCCCATCAGCTGCTTCCTTTCCACGCCCATGTCGGATGTTTGTTTTATGCTTTTTTGCATCAGCATGCTCCTAACGAAATTTTATGTTTTAAAATGTACATCACATTATACAGCAAAGCGCGAAAACTGTCAAGTATCGTCAACCGATATCTCGCCTCTCAGATCGGTCTCCATAAGTTTTTTGATCGTTGCCGTATCGTTGTACTTTGAGAATAGATAATATAGCTTTGCGACGGCTGCCTCGGTAGTCATATCCAAACCGCTGACGGCACCTGCGGCACTGAGGTACATGCTTGCTGCGTAGGCTCCGAGCTTAACGTTGCCCTTTCCGCACTGAGAGGTGACAACCGTCACCGTGCCACGTTCGCGTGCAGCACGCAGTACAGGCTCAAGCTCCTTGCCGTGCGGTATATTTCCGGCACCGAACGCTTCAAGCACTATTCCGCGAACACCGCCCGCAAGCACGGATTCAAGCAGCCTTGCCTGTATACCCGGGAACATTTTTATAACCGCGATAGGTACCTCTCCCATCTCAAAAAGTCGGAACGCCTCGGCACTTGGCGCAGATAAGAACTTTTTTCTGTATACTATTGAGGTACCGACATCGGCAAGCCTCGGGTAGTTCGGAGAGGAGAATGCTTCAAGGTCGTCCGCGGATATTTTAGTAACGCGGTTGCCCTTCATAAGCATGCCGCCGAAATACAGGCATACCTCATGCACCTCACCCGATGCCGCAACGAGGATAGAGGTAACGAGATTGTCCGTTCCGTCACTGCGCATGCGGCAAAGAGGAATTTGCGACCCTGTAAATACCACGGGCTTTCCAAGTCCCTCAAGCATGAACGACATTGCCGAGGCGGTATACGCCATAGTATCGGTTCCGTGCAAAACAACGAAGCCCGAAAAGGCATCGTAATTGTCTCTTATAATTCTGCCGATCTCGTTCCACTCGCGATAGGTTATATCCGAGGAGTCGAGCAGGCGCGACAGGCATATAACCTCATACTCCGGAAAGTCCGGAAGATTGATATCGTGTATCTTGTCAAGAAGCTCGGGGAATGCCTCGGGATTTGGCGCATAGCCGTTTTCGGTCGGCATCATGCCAATGGTGCCCCCCGTGTAAATAATACAAACTCTTTTTTTCATTTTACAGGGTCCTCTTAGAAAATAAAATCCTATATAAGTAATTTTATCAAATTTTTTACGCTTTGTCAATCATAATAAAAAGAATTAACCGCAATATGCTGACTTCGCCAGTGTGATATTTTTGCTCAGCAAAAGTGATATTGCTCCACTTCGTTCCGCAGTGATATTATATTCGCCTTTAAACTCTTAACGCGCGAAGCGCATACCACGTCCTAAGGACATATCACGCGCCTGAGCATAAAACTCGCCGCAGGCGAGATATGCTAAAACAAGGGGGATTTATATCATATCGCATTGGAGCGAAGCGACAATATATCGCACGAGCAAAGCGAGTATATCGCGTTTGCTTGCAAACAT
>CAZTWE010000012.1:0-40455 GCA_964617165.1 uncultured Ruminococcus sp. | reverse complement strand
TGCTATTTCGCAACCACCGCTTTTGAAAACGGATTTTACTTTGGCAACTTACTTATATTTTATAAGCTTTTGTGTATTATATTTTATAAGCTTTTGATACTTGACAATTTGTTTATTATGTGATAGAATATAGTGGTATTGAGTGGAGTAACCTGATAAAATTATGCGGGTGTGGCGGAATTGGCAGACGCGCCGGACTTAGGATCCGGTGGGCTTCCCATGCAGGTTCGACCCCTGTCACCCGCACCACTGAACCTTACCAATTTCAGCGTAGGGTTCTTTTTTGTTAAAGGAGGTAAAATTATGAGTAAAAGATTCAGAATGTCCACGGCACTCGACGTTGATGATTTGCTGATGGAATGTGTTCCTTATGCCATAAGATTAGCAAATGAAAAATATAAATTTAACCCTCCAATAACCATATATGAAGTTGACAGGTGGGGAAAGCTTGGTACACGTGCCGACGTGATTTTTGAATTTTTTGATGATCCTGAGTTTTTCAAAACACAACCTGTTATTGCAGGAGCAAAGGAATTTGTCAAAAAGCTATCGAAAATGACAGAGGTATTTATTTGCACCTCTATAGTTCCAAAATTCATGGGAATTAGAGCACAGCGCATAATGGAGGAGTTCCCTGAAATACCGCCTGAGCACATCTATATGGGCTCGCGTAAGGACAAGCTTAACGTTGATATTCTATTCGATGACGGTATGCATAACGTATTCAATTCCAATGCAGCATATCCAATTTTAATGCGTAAGCCTTGGAATCAATCTGCAACCGGTATGCTTGCTGTGAATACCTATGATGAGTTCTTGAAACTTGTAGAGGTTATAACAACAAGCTACAGCAGACTTGAGGACAGTGCTAACGTTCCTGAAATAGTTGTTCTTGTCGGTCCCTCTGGCTCGGGTAAAACGGCTGTTGCAAAAAAACTTCTTGAGAAAAAGTCCGTGTTTGAAAAGCTTATGAGCTATACGACCATGGGTAACGTTAACGATAAAGAAAACAATTGGTATAATTATATCACCCGCGATGAATTCTTTAATATGATGCAAAGAGAGGAATTTTTCGAATCCTCAATGTATGCGGGGGACGGTTACGGCTCTAAAATAGAGGACGTTAAAAAGATTATAGAGGGCGGTAAGATAGTACTTGCGGTAATGGATATTTGCGGTGCGATGTCTTTGAAAACGAATTTCGATAACGTTGTTACCATCTATTTGAAAAAGGATACGAGGGAGCTTTTATCCTCGATACTCGATAAAAAGTGCACAAATGAAGATAAGGTAAACAGAATAATATCCATAGACGACGAGCGCAGAAATGAGGAGATCTGTGACTATGCGATAGAGAATTCGGATAGTGAATCGGCTGCGGATAAAATAATCAAGCTTCTCGGAATTTAAAGCAAAGGATCGCCCATCAATGAAGAGGGCGATCCTTTATTATAATATTGACAAAATTTCAAATACGGCGTTTAATGCAAGGCAGAAAAAATTAAACTATTTAAATCTAGGAGTGTAATCTGCCGTCTTTCCGACCTTTTTATCGACGTCTTTCGTGCGTTTTGAAATTACCTTTTTAATCAAAAGAAGTGCGAGGACTATAAGGAAATATACAAGGGAGAAAATTATTATACCGGCAAAAACGGTAGCTGCCGAAAATTGTGCATTACCTGCGGCTGATCTTATTGAGAGAAAGACGACAAAGAATCCGATACAGAGCACAAAGTAATGTATAAGATATCGCAGTAATACGTGAAGTTTTTTTATCGAGAAAATAAATTCGGTTGCACTGATTATAAGTGAAAATGCGAATATCAGCATATATCTGCTGAAGCTGATCGAAAGCTCATCTACGCGAGATATTGCTGCAAAAATGAAAAAGAGTATGGATATTACCACTGTGTATGCAGCTGAATGATATAAAAATTTTTCTATATACTTCATTGGAATACGCTCCGAATGTTTTTGTATATTTTAACATATATTTTCGCTCTTTGCAATAGATAAATTCAAATCTTAACAAAATAGTTTTATATTGCAATCATTCGCTGTTGCTTTTAAAAATGCATAAAAATTCATTTTTGTACCGATTTTAACTTGACATTTATAATAAATAATATTATAATTTATGTGGTGTAAATTTTATTGCTAAATATTCTATGCGAGGACATTACTTATGAACAGAACAGAAGCCAGAGAAAATGCATTTATTCTTCTTTTTGAGGCAGAGTGCCGCGATGATGAGACCGCACTTGAGATCTTTGAATATGCAGAGCAGTTCAGCGATTTTGAAATAAACGATTATGTTAAAACTGTATTTTTTGGAGTTTTTGAAAGGCGTAAAGAAATAAGCGAGCTTATCGAAGCAAACCTTGTAGGGTGGAACAAAAAGCGCATATCGTCTGTATCGCGTGCCATACTTGCGCTTTCTACTTTTGAGATGCTGGCACTTGATGATGTTCCTGCCAGAGTTGCTATCAACGAGGCTGTTGAACTTTCTAAAAAATACGATGATGAAAAGACCTATATTTTCGTCAACGGTGTTCTCAATGCCGTTGCGGATGCGCTGAACGTTAAATGAGTGAAAAAATATTTCTCGGACTCGATACGAGCAATTACACGACCTCGCTTGCAATTCTTGGAGAGGATGGAAGGCTTCTTGCTAATCTGAAGAAATTGCTGCCTGTTAAGCAGGGCGAGCGAGGGCTGCGTCAATCTGATGCTGTTTTTGCGCACGTAAAGAATCTGCCGGCGTTGTTTGAAATGGCAGAGAGCATAATTGCCGATAACGAAATATCGGTTGTTGGCGTCAGTGATAAGCCGCGCCGCTTAGAAGTATCATATATGCCGTGTTTCCTCGCAGGCGTGAACGTTGCGACTGGTATTTCCGTATCATGCGGTGTACCGCTTAAAAAATTTTCGCACCAGTGCGGTCATATTATGGCGGCAATATATTCTTCCGGGAATTTCGGATTGCTCACGCGTGATTTTGCTGCATTCCATATTTCAGGTGGAACAACAGAGCTTTTACACGTTCACCCACAGATAGGCGGCTTCAAAGCAGCGCATATAGGCGGCACCCGCGATCTTAATGCTGGGCAGGTTATAGACAGAGTGGGGGTTGCTATGGGGTGCTCTTTCCCCGCAGGGAGAGAGCTTGAAGCACTGGCGCTTGAGAATTCTGTTAAAATACCTAAGCGCAAGATCAGCCGTGACGGGCTTTGGATCAATCTTTCGGGCGTTGAGAATATGGCGGCTGACTTATTTTCAAAAACCTCGGATAAGGCATTAGTATCGGCATTTGTACTTGACTACATAGGTAATTGCATAGCAGAGCTTAGCGAGGCATATATGGAAAAGTACGGTGAAACGCACTTCGTGTATGCGGGAGGCGTCATGTCTAATTCCATAATAAAAGAAATGCTTTCCAAAAGATTTTCTTGTTCATTTGCAGAGCCTGCTATGTCAGCCGATAACGCTGTCGGTATAGCATATCTCGCTTACCTTGCATCAAAAAACGACTCATCAGGAGAAGATAATGGATATATCCTCCCTTAGAGAACGAAAAAACGCCTCCGAGATGACAGTCTCGGAGCTTAATTCGTATATAAAAAATATTTTCGATAACGATAAAGCCCTGAGTGCTGTTTCTGTCAGGGGAGAAATTTCAAATCTCACATATCATAGAACAGGGCATATATATTTCTCGTTAAAGGATGAGGGCGGGCAGGTCAAAGCTATCATGTTCCGCTCATCGGCGGAACGCCTGAAATTTATGCCTGAGAACGGTATGAAAGTGATTGTGCGATGCAGCGTCAGCGTTTATACAGCAGGAGGATCTTATCAGCTGTACGTTACTTCGATCCAGCCTGACGGAATAGGTGCGCTTTATCTGGCATACGAGCAGCTGAAATCAAAATTGGCTGCAGAGGGGCTTTTTTTGGAAGAATTCAAGCGTCCGATACCTATGTATCCCGAAAAAATAGGAGTTATAACCTCGCCTACCGGAGCGGCTGTGCGAGATATTATAAACGTAACTTCAAGACGGTATCCGTTCGCTGATATTTATATTTACCCATCACTTGTTCAAGGTGATGGAGCGGAGGATAATCTGATTAAGGCACTTGAATATTTTGAGAGCACAAAGCTCGTTGACGTGATAATTATAGGAAGAGGAGGCGGATCCATAGAGGATCTTTGGGCTTTTAACGGAGAGCGGCTTGCATATAAAATATTCTCACTTACCGTTCCCGTTATTTCTGCTGTAGGTCATGAAACGGATTTTACTATATGTGATTTTGTTGCCGATCTTCGTGCACCGACACCGTCTGCCGCAGCAGAGCTTGCGGTCCCCGATCATAGAGAACTTTTAATGCGCCTTCTTGGAACGCATGAGAGAATTACAAATGCACTTATACGTATCGCCGAGCGAAGCGAAGAAAAGCTGCTTGGAATAAAAAGCAGGGCATTATTCTCTGACCCCGAAATCCTTTTATCGGCAAAGACGGATAGAGTATCCGAGCTGTCAAAAAGATGCACGGAGGCATCCGAGAGACTTATAGAAAAGAAATTGAATGAATTGAGGCTTATTGCCGGCAAGGTTGATGCGCTCAGTCCGCTGTCAACACTTTCAAGAGGCTATTCCGTAGCTACATTTGAAAATAAAAGCGTCAGGTGTGTTGACGACGTATCTGTGGGAGATGAAATTTGCGTAAGAGTGAGCGACGGTGAAATAGTGGCCGAGGTAAACGGCAAGAGAAATATGCGGAGGAAAAAATCATGAATCAAAAAATGAGTTTTGAAGAAGCGATGAGTAAACTTGAGGATTCGGTTGCAAGGCTTGAATCGGGAAATCTTACGCTTGATAGATCCATTGAAGAATTCGAAGATTGTGTAAAGCTTATAGGTATTTGCGAAAAAAAGCTTGCTTCGGCTAAGCAGAAAGTAAAAATTCTCACAGAAGCCGATGACGGAAGCATTACCGATAAACCGTTCACGGGGGCTGACAATGCGCCTTGACGTATACCTTTGTGACAGCGGACTAACGGAAAGCAGGACAGAGGCTAAAAATTTCATCCTCTCGGGTGCCGTAAAGGTAAACGGTAACGTCATAACAAAGCCCGCTTTTTTTCTGGAAGACATTAATGTGAAGATAGAGCTTGACAGAGCTTCGAAGAAATACGTAAGCCGAGGAGGATTGAAGCTTGAGGCCGCAATTGAGAAATTCAAGATCTCCGTATCGGATAAACTCGCGATCGATATAGGTGCCTCCAGCGGCGGTTTTACGGATTGCCTTTTACAAAGCGGTGTGAAGCACGTTGTTGCTATAGACTCCGGAACGGCACAACTCGCTGCCTCTCTCAGAGCCAACAGTGCCGTAACTTCGATTGAAAACTGCAATGCAAGATTTCTCACACCAAGCGATCTGCCGTACGCTCCTCAGCTTGCTGTAATGGACGTATCGTTTATTTCGGCTACCTATATTATCCCGGCTTTGTATCTGTGCTTATCCGAAGGCGCGGATTTTATTTGTCTTGTAAAGCCGCAGTTTGAGGTCGGAAAAGCCAATATCGGTAAGGGCGGCATCGTCAAAGACCCAAAGCACAGGCAACAGGCACTGGAAAATGTAATTGAGTTCGCAAAGAGCGTTGGATTTATCTGTTTGTCCTCTATGCAATCACCGATACAGGGCGGTGATGGAAATATAGAATATCTCGTACATTTTAAAAAATAGTTCACGGAGATGATATTTTGAAAAATATTTTTGTAATTCCCAATCCACAAAAGGATGAGGGATATACCGTTACAACAGAAGCTTGTAAGACGATAAAAGCATGCGGTGGAACGGTTTTTATGCTGAATAAATACAGCGAATCGAAAATCGATTGTAAGTATTCTGAAGATTATCCAACCGATACCGAGCTCATTCTCGTTATTGGCGGTGACGGTTCGTTTATAGATGCATCGGTATATGCGATAGAACACAACGTTCCTATATTGGGCATAAATATGGGAAAGGTAGGATATCTCAGCGAAATAGCGCCTGATAACCTCGAAAAGTTGAAGGACGTATTTTGCGGCAGATATCGAATAAAAGAGGAGCTCTTGCTTTCTACGAGTATTACGAAAAACGATGATATTACCATCATTCCGAGACTTGCGGTAAACGACGTAGTTGTTTCTCACGCATCGTATATAGGAATTTCCGATTTTGTGGTGTACAGTAACGACGGTGGAATAAGATATCGTGCGGACGGTGCTGTAATTTCTACGCCTGCAGGCTCTACGGCATATTCGCTGTCAGCTGGTGGACCTATCGTTTCACACGGTGCGGATGCAATAATAGTAACACCTATAGCACCGCATTCATTTTTCAACCGTTCTATAGTTTTCGGTGCTAATGAAACAATAAAGATAAAGAACACAGAGCAATCCGCCATGAACGTTACTGTTGACGGCAGGCTTTGTGCTGTGATCGAATCCGGTGAAAAGTGTACGGTCACGGCATCGGATAAAAAAATTAAGGTTTTAACCTTTAAGGATAACAATATGTTTTCGAATTTATTCAGCAAAATGCAGATTTTGGAGGACATAATATGAAAAATGCAAGACAGCAAAAGATACTTGAATTGATTGCGAAATACGATATAGATACTCAGGAGGCTTTGATCGAAAAGCTGAAGGAGAACGGTGTTTTTGTGACACAAACCACTATTTCGCGTGACATAAATCAGTTAAAACTTGTGAAAGCGGTAACTGCAAGCGGAGATTATAAATACATAATCCCCGACGTTCGTAAGGAAAGCAATAGAACGGTTATGAATTCCGCTCTTACAGAAGCGGTACTCAATATAGTTGCGGCGAAGAACATAGTGGTCGTTAAAACGCTCTCTGGCATGGCTAACGCTATTGCGGTGTGCGTTGATTCGCTCTCTCACGATGACATAGTGGGGAGCGTTGCAGGTGACGATACCATAATAGTGGTTACCTCTGACGATGACGTTGCATGTCAGATGGTTGAAAATCTGAAGGATGCTTTTAAAATCAAGTAAAGTAAAATTCATTTTTGGAGTTGTACAATGCTTAGTTCGCTTCATATAGAAAATATAGCGGTGGTAAAGTGCGTTGATATTGATTTTTCGCACGGATTTTCCGCTTTGACGGGAGAAACCGGAGCAGGTAAATCAATAATCATAGACAGCATAAATCTTTTACTCGGCAAAAAGATAAAGCGCGAGCTTATACGCAGAGGGGAAGATGAAGCAATGGTGAGCGGCTTGTTCACGGAGCTTTCGGAGAAATGCACGGCAGCTCTCGCAGAATTCGGTATAATGCCGGATGAGGATGGTAACATTCTCGTGCAAAGAGCTATTACAGCGGATGGAAAGTCACAGATAAGGATCAACGGCAGAGCTGTCAGTCTCGCTGTATTGAAGTCTGTTTCGGGAATATTGGTTAACATACATGGACAAAGCGATACTCATGCGCTTGCTTCTTCGGATAATCATTTGGCGATTCTGGATATGTTTGCGGGAAACGAAGATCTGCTTACAGAATATTCCGCTTTGTATTCCGAATATGAAACAGTGAGGCGTGAGATCAAAAGTATTTCCGAACGTGAGAGTGAGCGCATAAGATATACCGAGATGCTTGAATATCAGATATCGGATATTGATGCACTTAGGCTTCGCGACGGTGAAGAGGATGAGCTGATAGACAAAAAGGTCAAAATCAAAAACAGCGAGCGAATAATAAAACAATGCGGCTTCGTTTTTAAGGCATTAAAGGGAAGTGAAAAGGGAAGCGTTTCATTTTTGCTCGACAGAAGCGCATCCGCTCTCTCATCGCTTTCCGACGTTATTCCGTCATTCTCGGAGTATTCGGAAAAACTGCGAGACTTTTTGTATCAGGTAGAGGATATAGCCGAGGAGGTTTACTCGTCGCTTGATGACATTGAGGACGATCCAACCGAAAAGCTGAATGACATAGAGTCAAGACTTGATAAAATCTCAAAGATCAAGCGAAAATACGGACTGACGGTAGCTGACGTACTTTCATTCCGCGAGAAAGCTTTTCTGGAGCTCGAAAAGCTAAAAAATTCCGAGGATCTGTTACGCGAACTTGAGATAAAGCTCAAAAACAGCTATGATAAGGCAATCTCTGTGGCAAAACGCCTTAATGAACGAAGAAGAAGCTGTGCCGAGGCACTTGAGCGCAGTGTTTGCGAAACGCTTGAGTTCCTTGACATGCCTAAGGTCGTATTTATAGTTTCGGTCAAGGATTCTATAGAAAACGGGGAATTCAAGCTTCTTAAAGACGGTATCAACACGGTTGAATTTCTTATAAGTGCAAACCGTGGGCAGGATGCAAAATCCATAGCAAAAATAGCGTCCGGCGGAGAGCTTGCTAGGATAATGCTCGCACTGAAAAGTGTCATTGCCGACAAAGACGGTGTTATGACCATAATTTTTGATGAAATAGATGCAGGTGTCTCCGGGAAAACTGCGAGGAAAATAGGCATAAAAATGCAATCATTGGCATTCTCTACGCAGCTTATATGTGTCACCCACAGTGCGCAGATAGCCTCGCTTTCGGATCATCATTTTTTGATAAGCAAGTCCGACGTTGACGGATATACTCAAACTTCGGTAGGCGAGCTTAGTGAGGACGGAAGAATTTCAGAGCTTTCAAGGATACTCGGCGGTATAAACGTAACGGATGCACAAAGAGCGGCTGCGGTCGATATGCTAAAGGAAAGAGAAATTTATAAAAACAGACATTGAGGTTTTATAAATTTGTATTTTTACGAGCTGCTGAGGTCAAATAACATATATTTTGAAGAAAATATTTCAACTGCTTCGATATCTTCCATAAAAGCGGGCGGTATTGCAAGTGCAGTTGTTTATCCAAAGAGTGAAGATGAATTGGTAAAAGCGGTAGTCCTGCTTGAAGAAGCCGACATAATGTATAAGGTTATAGGCGGATGTACCAATACGTATTTTTCGGATAGCGGCTTTTCGGGCGCTTTAATAAGCACAAAACGCATAAGAGAAATTACTGTGCAGGAAAACAGAGCTTGCAGATTAACCGCAGGGATTTCGCTTGCAGGGGCTATAAGATATTTGGCTGATCGTAATATTTCACTCGGTGCTGAGCTTTTCGGCATCCCGGGAAGCATCGGAGGTGCCGTTCGAAATAACGCAGGTGCTTTTGGAAAAACTTTAAGCGACGTTATGCTTTTCGGTACTTTTTTTGATATACCCAACAGAAAAACCGTCATTCTCGATAATACCGAACTTAAATTCTCCTATAGATATTCTCTTTTACAGGAGAAGAAGATAATATTTCTTGGAGGTGTATTTGCTACCGAGTGCATGCCTTCTTCGAAGATATTTGAGGATATAAAACATTTTGTTGCACTAAGACGTTCAAAACAGCCGTCCTATCCGAGCTTGGGAAGCTTTTTTAAGCGCAACGGTGATATAATCCCCGCAAAATTGATCGATGCGGCAGGCCTCAGGAGCTTTTGCATTGGAGGAGCATCGGTTTCACAAAAGCATGCGGGATTTATCGTAAACAAGGATCATCGTGCAACCTCTTCCGATATTTCACACCTTGCAGAGTATATCGAAGAGACGGTAAAAAACAGATACGGAATAGATTTACAAAGGGAAGCTGAGTTTGTCGGCTAAGGAGGTAAAATGTCTTTTTCATCAGATCTCAAGCATGAAATTATCAACAGCACGTACAAGAATTCATGCTGCAGAAGAGCATTGCTCCAAGGGGTACTTGCATCTAAGGCAATTGTGTGCGAAAATCTCATAAGCTTAAACGTTGATGGTGCCGACACCGTAGATTTTATCTCAAAGCTGGTTTCTGAATTTTTCGGAAAAAACGCAACAGTAAGTACAGCGCCGAGGGGGGGGCGATGCAGAGCTGTAAGATTTGAGAGTAAAGCTACGAAAAAATTTCTCTGCGAGCTTGACAGTGCCGATCCGTACGTTCCGAGATGCCGTTTTTGCCAAGCTGCTTTTTTGCGTGGTATCTATCTTGCGTGCGGACGTACAACCGACCCCGAGAAACGTTTCTGCCTTGAATTTTCGGTAGGAAATCGCGATAATTATATAAATTCATTGCTTTTAGATGTCGGGCTTGAGCTGAAGTATGCGAAGCGAAAAACAGAGACGCTGCTATATACGAAAAACAGTGCGATAATCGAGGATTTTTTTGCCATGGCTGAGCTTACGGAAGCGGTTTTTACAATAATGAACGTTAAAATAAAGAACGATTTCAAAAATACGGCAAACAGACTTCGCAATCTGGATACGATCAGCATAGGCAAGGTCGTCACTGCGGCAAAACCTCAGGTGGAACTTATAAAGCAGCTATCCGAGCGAAATCTGTTGTCTAAGCTTCCGGAGGAGCTGATAGGCACCGCTTTGCTCCGATTGCAAAATCCCGAAATGTCATTATCACAGCTTGCAATGCACTCGGTTCCTCCGTTGACAAAATCGGGAATAAAACATAGGATAGAAAAGATCATGAAGCTCGGAGAGGAGCTTTTAAACAAATAATCGAAAGGAGGCTCTTATGGGAGAATTTGTACATTTACATCTGCATACCGAATACAGCTTGCTTGACGGTGCTGCACAAATAAGTCGGATAGCGGATAAAGCACTTTCGGACGGTCAAAGGGCGGTTGCCATAACCGATCACGGCGCAATGTACGGTGCGGTTGAATTCTATGATGCAATGAAGAGCCGCGGCATAAAGCCGATTATCGGTTGTGAGGTATACGTTGCTCCCCGTTCAAGACATTTGAAAGAGGGAAAAGCCGATTCATCGGGAAACCATCTGATATTGCTTTGCAAGAACGACGTAGGATATAAAAATCTCTGCTATATGGTCTCCGAGAGTTATGTTAACGGTTTTTATATGAAGCCGCGAATAGACATGGCACTGTTACGCGATTATCACGAGGGGCTTATAGCACTATCAGCCTGCCTTGCCGGAAAGATACCGCAGCTTATTTTAGCAGGGAGCATGCCGGAAGCCGAACGGTATGCACTCGAAATGAAAGAGATATTCGGTGATGATTTTTATCTTGAAATACAAAATCACGGTATAGATGACGAGCTTAAGGTCGCATTCGGCATAAAGACTATAAGTGCCAAGCATGGAATTCCAATGGTTGCAACAAATGACGTGCACTATATTGAAAGAAATGATGCCGATACTCAGGCTACGCTTTTATGTGTACAAACAAACAGCTGTATTACAGATGGAAGGCCGTTTGGATTTGAGGGGAATGAATATTATTTCAAATCCGAAAAGGAGATGCGCGAGCTGTTTTCATCCTTTGAGGGGGCTGTTGAAAACAGCGGAAAGATTGCAGATAAATGTAATTTTGATTTTGAGTTTGATAAATTACATCTTCCTGATTTTAAAGCAGAAGATGGAAAAAGTCATAAGGACAAGCTTCGCGAGATGACTTTCGCGGGTTATGCAAGGCATGAGGCGCACGGCAGATTTGACTATTCAAAACACGAAAAGTCAGAATACCTTGACAGAATAGAATACGAGCTGTCTGTTATAGACAAAATGGGCTTCAATGCATATTATCTTATAGTAAGTGACTTTGTCGCTTATGCAAAAGGTAAGGATATTCCGGTTGGTCCGGGACGTGGCTCGGGTGCAGGAAGCCTTGTTGCTTTTTGCGTGGGCATAACTGACGTTGATCCAATCGCATTTGATTTGCTCTTTGAACGTTTTTTAAATCCCGAACGTGTTTCGATGCCTGATTTTGATATAGATTTTTGTTACAACAGACGCGAAGAGGTAATAGATTATGTAAAGCGTAAATACGGTGATGATAAGGTGGCACAAATCACAACCTTTGGAACCTTAGCGGCACGGGCTGCCGTGAAAGATGTTGGACGTGCGCTCGGGATGCCGTACGCCAGAGTTGATTCGGTATCAAAGCTTATTCCAAGGGAGATCAACATCACTATCGAGCAGGCACTGAAGAAAAAAGAGCTAAAAGAAATATATGATAACGATCCCGATGTCAGAAGGCTTATCAACGTCAGTAAAAGCCTTGAGGGCATGCCGCGCCATGCATCTACTCATGCCGCAGGTGTTGTTATAACCGAGAAGCCTACCTATGAATACGTTCCTTTGTCTTACAGCGGAACAGGTATAGTGACTCAGTTTGATATGAACACCGATGCAAGGCTCGGCCTTGTCAAATTTGACTTTCTCGGATTAAGGTATATTACCGTTATTCACGATGCGGAGCTTGAGATAAGAAAGAGAGAGAAGAATTTCGACATCTCAAAGATACCTCTCGATGATAAGGAGACCTTCAAGCTGCTTTGCGAAGCAAAAACCGAGGGCGTATTTCAGTTGGAATCAGGCGGGATGAAGCAGGTGCTTTCACGGCTTATGCCATCAACTCTTGAGGACGTTATCGCAGTTATTGCACTCTACAGGCCCGGGCCCATGGATTCCATAGACACATTTATCGCAAGAAAGCACGGAAAAGAAGCCATTAGCTATAAAGCGCCCGAGCTTGAACAAATACTTAACGTAACGTATGGGTGCATAGTATATCAAGAGCAGGTAATGCAGATATGCAGATTGCTTGCCGGGTATTCTTATGCGAGAGCGGATATTGTTCGCCGCGCAATGTCGAAAAAGAAAACCGATGCCATGAATGCGGAGCGCGAAAGCTTCGTTCAAGGCTGTCGTAGCCGCAACGTGAGCGATGCCGTTGCAAATGAAATTTTTGACGACATGGTAGGCTTTGCAAAATATGCTTTCAACAAGAGCCATGCTACTGCATACGGAATCATATCCTACAGAACGGCATATCTTAAAGCTCATTATCCCGCAGAATATTACTCGGCGTTACTGACGAGTGTGCTTGATAGCTCGCAAAAGCTCCGTACCTATATCCAGGATGCAGGCAAGCTTGGCGTTAAGGTCTTGCCGCCCGATATAAATTTGAGCTGTTCTGATTTTTCGGTAAGTAACGGAGCAATAAGATTTGGGTTACTTGCTATTAAAAACGTCGGAAGGCCTGTTACCGAAGCAATAGTGAACGAGCGCAGAAACGGGGAATATAAGAGCTTTGACGAATTTGTGACTCGACTTTCGGGAGCGGATATAAACAAGAGGATGCTCGAATCATTTATAAAATGCGGTGTTTTTGACTCGCTCGGAACTCCCAGAAGCGCACTTCTGGCAAGCTACGAAAACATACTTGAATCTGAGCAGGACAAAAAGAGAAATAATATTTCGGGACAGATGGATATGTTTTCTTTCGCATTTACCACCGATAGCACACCGTCCTCGTCCTATTCTTATCCTGATACGCCCGAATACCCGTTAAGAGAGCTTTTACTGCTTGAAAAGGAAAGCTCCGGAATGTACTTTTCGGGGCATCTGATAGACGATTATCAGGACCACCTTTCTACTCTCGGACTTGATAAAATTTCGGATATTTTTGATGATTTTGAGAGCAATGAAGGAGATGAGACGTCAAAGTACAAGGATGGCACAAGCGTCAGAATAGGCGGTATAATTACCGCCAAAAAGACAAAAACTCTAAAAAATGGAGATACAATGGCATTTCTTACCGTTGAGGACAGAATTGCCGAGATCGGAGTAATAGTTTTTGCAAAACAGTACAGCAGAGTACTGAGTGAGCTTTTTGAAGAAAATGCGGTCTTTATAGAGGGAAAGCTTACCTTTGATGAGGGGGAGAGCCCGGAGGTAATACTCTCAAAGCTTGAGCCGCTTCTGAGCAATTCCGCTTATCACATCGCAAAAACCGATGCTACGATACAAAATGCCCCCAAAAAGACGTCCGAGAACAAAAAAACAAGAATATATATCCGTATGGAGCGATTTGAGGAAAGCAGAATAACTCCTATATATCGCTTGTCAATGCTTAATCCTGGCACAACTGAGGTTGCCGTGTTTGATGCATCAACAGGAAAATATATATCTATCAAGAATACAACGGTCAGTTCTGATGATAAGGTATTGAGTCGCCTCAAGGCTTTGTTCGGCGAGGGGAACGTTGTCGTAAAATGACGCCTTTTATTTGGAAAATGTATTCAGTCAATATTGACATAATGAAAAAATAGTTGTATAATAGCCTTATTAAAACTTTTTGAAAGGATAACAAAAAATGAATTTTGCATCTTTAACGATTCTCGACGGCATACTTGCAGTCGTCGTTCTTATCGGTGTCTTCCTCGGTTATGTCAAGGGCTTTTTCGCTACGATCACAAAGCCCGTTAAGATAATCGGTGCCGGTTGTATCACCTTCTGTATATCAAACCCCATAATTGAGACGTGGACAAGACCCTTCTTCACTGAAAAGGCAAATGTTTGGATCAATGATATGTTGATCGAAAAATGCCCTGAGATTACTGCGGATAATGCATCGGAGAGCTTGCCTTTTATTCTCAGATTGGTAGCCAACATGTTCAAGATTGACGTAAGCACACTCGGAGCGAATGCAACAACGGAGGATTTCATCGCTGAAATCTCCGCTGCACTTTCGGTTCCCACGGGTAATCTTATAGCAACCGCTGTAACGTATGTTGTGCTGTTTATCATTCTTCTTATATTACTTTCAGTCATCGTGGCAATAATAGGTACTGTTATAGATTCCGGTCCTTTGGCTATTGTGGATAAAATCCTCGGTCTCGTTCTCGGAACAGCGATAGCTTTCGTTGTTTGTTGCCTTGTTGCCAATGTCGTAGGAAACGTTGCTAAAGACTTTGGCGGTGGCTTCATATACGATTTCTTCAAGAATTTTGATCCCTTCTCATTACTTCTTTCAATTTGATCACGGGAGATAAGCAAAAGTAAAACTATAAACAGGTGTTAGATAAATGAATTTACCAATGTGTGCAAGGTGCAAGAAAAGACCTGCTGCCGTCTTTATAACCAGAAGCGAGAGCGGAAAAACGATTAATGAGGGACTTTGCTTTGTGTGCGCCCGTGAGCTCGGTGTAAAACCGCTTGACAATATGTTGAAGCAAATAGGTATGACGGATGAAACTATCGAATCTATGTCAGGAGAGCTTGAGGAGGCTATAGCTGACGTTGCGGAAATGTCAGAATCATCGGATGACGGCGGTGCGCCCGCAATAGATTTCCAGAAGCTGTTTTCGAATATGGGCTTCGGAGGCAATCCACCCTCCGCAAATCCTCCAAGGAATACTAAAAATGACAAAAACGATAAAAAATCCGAAAAGAAAGAAAATGAGCGTAAATTTCTGAATACATACTGCTCCTGCCTTACAAAAAAGGCGCAGGACGGTAAGGTGGACAGAATAGTCGGCAGAGACCGTGAGATCGACAGAGTAATACAAATACTGTGCCGCAGGCAGAAAAACAACCCATGCCTTATAGGTGAGCCGGGTGTGGGAAAAACTGCTATAGCAGAGGCTTTGGCGCAGCGTATTGTTGAAAAAAAGGTGCCTGAGCGCCTGTGCGAATCCGAGGTATGGCTGCTTGACTTGACTGCGCTTGTCGCGGGAACTCAATTCCGAGGTCAATTCGAGCAGAGAATACTTGGACTGATCAAGGAAGTAAAATCTGCGGGCAATATAATCCTTGTTATAGACGAGGTTCATAACATCGTAGGCGCAGGTGATTCCGAGGGTAGCATGAGTGCAGCAAATATGCTGAAGCCCGCACTTTCAAGAGGCGAGATACAGGTTATAGGTGCTACAACGCTGAAAGAATACAGAAAGTATATCGAAAAGGATAGCGCACTTGAGAGAAGATTTCAGCCTATAATAGTAAACGAGCCGTCAATAGATGATGCAATCGACGTTATAAACGGAATAAAATCATATTACGAAAGCTTCCACGGCATTCGCATAAGCGCTGATGTCGCGAGAGCTGCGGTTGTGTTGTCTGAGCGGTATATTACCGACAGATTTTTGCCCGATAAGGCGATAGACCTTTTGGATGAAGCAGCATCGAGAGCGGCACTTTCATCCCCCGAGCTCAATGAGAAAAAGCGTAAAACAAAGCTCATCACTTCACTTACAGCAAAAAGAGGTGAGCTGGAAACGCTTATCGAAAAGCCCGAGGGTCAAACGGAAGCAAATTATAAAGAGCTTGCAGATATCAAGTCGCAGCTTTTGCGTTTAGAGGAACGAGAGGCTCAGCTTGATGCTGTCATAGCAGGTCTTTCGCTCGGTACCGATGACCTTGCTAAAGTCGTTGAGATATGGACAGGCATTCCGGCAACGGATATCAATGAGGGAGAACTCGGAGAGCTCATCGGATTAAAAGAGCGTATACTTTCAAAGATAGTCGGTCAGGATGAAGCTGTCAGTGCTGTTGTACGCGCTGTTAAGCGTAAAAGAGTTGGAATTTCTTACAGAAGAAATCCTGCTTCAATGATCTTTGCGGGACCGACAGGCGTTGGTAAAACAGAGCTTGTAAAGGTTCTTGCAAATGAACTGTTTAAGCAGCCCGAAGCACTTATCAGACTTGATATGTCGGAGTTTATGGAGAAGCACGCGGTATCTAAGATCATAGGTGCACCTCCCGGCTACGTGGGATATGATGAAGCAGGTCAGCTTACCGAAAAGATACGCAGAAGACCTTATTCTGTCGTTCTGTTTGATGAAATTGAGAAAGCACATCCGGACGTTTTGAATATTCTTTTGCAGATATTAGACGACGGAAAGATCACGGATGCGCAGGGGCGCACGGTGAATTTCGAGAATACCATTATAATTCTTACAACGAATGCAGGTAGCGATAAGGCATCATCAATTTCCGGATTTACTGAGCAAAGAAATCTGCGCACATCTGAGAAAACGGAAAAAGCGTTGTTTGATTTTCTCAGACCCGAATTTATCAACAGAATAGATGAGATAATAACCTTTAATCATCTTTCCGAGACTGATTTTGTTAACATCGCGAGAATAATGCTTTCAAATCTGTGCGAGAGTATGAGCGACAAAGGAATCAGACTCACTTATACGGACGAAGTTTTATCTCATATCGCAAAGAACTCGTATTCAGAAAAATTCGGTGCACGAAATATGAGAAGATATATCGAGCGTAACGTTGAAGATCTTATCGCAAATTCTATTATTGAAAGCTATCCCACAAAGCTCATTGGGGTTCATCTTGAAATTGCCGATGATAAGATTAAAATCAAAACAATATAATCATTTATTCGATAAACGGAGATAATTTATGGCAGAATGCAATCACGATTGTTCCAGCTGCTCATCAAAATGCAAGCAGCCAACTTATGAGCCGCAGAACAAAGCAAGTAATATCAAGCATGTAATCGGAGTTGTCAGCGGAAAGGGCGGCGTTGGAAAATCACTTGTGACGTCGATGATGGCAGTGACGATGAACCGCAGAGGATATAAGACCGCAATTCTGGATGCAGACATCACAGGTCCATCTATTCCGAAATCATTTGGTCTGAAATGCTCATCGGTCACAGGTTCCGAGCTTGGAATGTTCCCCGCAATAACAAAAACGGGTATCGAGGTAATGAGCCTTAATCTTCTTGTCGACGAGGAGACAAAGCCTGTAGTTTGGAGAGGCCCCGTTATAGCCGGAACCGTTAAACAGTTTTGGAGCGAGGTTGTTTGGAATGAGGTTGACTATATGTTTGTGGACATGCCTCCCGGAACCGGTGACGTTCCTCTCACTGTTTTCCAAAGTATCCCTCTTGATGGTATAATCATAGTCTCCAGTCCTCAGGAGCTTGTTTCGATGATCGTGGAAAAAGCTGTTAATATGGCGGCTCTTATGAATATTCCTGTGCTTGGACTCGTTGAGAACTACAGTTACCTTGTTTGTCCTGATTGCGGTAAGGTAATCAAACCTTACGGTGAGAGCAAAATTGATGAGCTAGCTTCGTCAAAGGGAACTGACGTTTTAGCTAAGCTTCCGATAGATGCAAAGCTTGCATCGCAATGTGATAAGGGGCTCATCGAGCTCTTTGAGGGAGATTACATGGAGCGAGGCGCTGATATCATCGAAAAGAAAATTAACACCAAATAAAACAAATCCGCACTTGCGGTAGCATCATGCTACTACGGTGCGGATTTTTTGTTTTCGGGATATAATATGACAAAATCTTACTTTCGTTTTATGCTAGAATAATTACATCGGGGGTGAGATGGTGGATACTTTATACATCGATATTTATTTTTTGATCAATTTCACCGTGGATATTTTATCACTATATTTCGCCGGAAAGTTTTCGAAGGTCAAAACCACTGTAATACGTCTGATAGCCAGCGGCGGTGTGGGTGCGCTATTCGCCTGTTTGGTCGCACTCTTCGTTTTCGAATGGTATATTTACGCTTTTGTTCTTATAGCAACGGCAATAATTATTTCGTACGTATATGCCGCAGATATTTCTGTAATACGCAGAGTAAAGTTGTTTTTCTCATTTATAATATTCGAGACTCTGATAGGCGGCGCTGTCAGCTACGGGTACGGTATTCTTGATAAATACTTGTATCCGGGGCTCGCAGAGGAGGGCGGTGCAGAGAATAGAAACTTGTTAATTCTGGCTTTGACAGTTCTGTTATCATTCGGCATAATAAAGCTGCTGTTTTACGTTTTCTTCGGTATAAAGAGTGAAAAGAACGTAACTTTTACTATCGTGCTTTTCGGCAAGAAGCAAGAGTTTTCTGCAATGGTAGATAGCGGAAATCTTCTTAGAGATCCCATGAGCTCATATCCGGTAATACTGGTTAAAAGAGCTTCGTTCAGGCTCATTTCGAGCAAAGATGAGCTTACAAGCTGTGAGGATCCATCAGTGAAATGCCGTATCAGACTTATACCTACCAAGGGAATAGGCGATAACAGAATTTTGGTAGGAATGCGTCCGGATTATATAATAAGGGAAAACGGTGAGAAAATAGAGAATGTTATAATAGCATTCGATAATGAAGAAGGGAATTACGGCGGATATTCGGCACTTGTGCCGGAGTCGCTGATATATGATTGATATGCTTAACTTACTTACGTGGATCAAAAAAATATTCAACAAAGTATTCCATAACAATGAGATTTATTACATAAACGGCAACGAAACACTCCCTCCGCCCCTTTCGGCAGAAGAAGAGGAGCGCATGATAGAAAATATCGATGAAGAAAGTGCAAAACAGTCGCTTATCGAGCACAATCTGAGACTTGTTGCATACATCGCAAAGCGATTTGAAAATACGGGTGTAGGTATAGAAGAGTTGATATCAATAGGTACAGTAGGATTGATAAAAGCCGTAAATACTTATAATTCCGAGAAAAATATAAAAATTGCAACCTATGCATCGCGCTGTATAGAAAATGAAATTCTGATGTTTATAAGAAAAAATTCGCAAAGAAAAAAAGAGATATCCATTGACGAGCCGCTCAGTGTTGACTATGACGGGAACGAACTTTTGCTCTCGGATGTACTTGGAAGCGAATTTGACTCGGTATTTCGTGAAATGGAAGACGATGAAGAGCGTAAAATAGTGCGCGAGGCGGTAAGCTGCCTTTCTCAAAGGGAGAGGATAATCGTTGAAATGAGGTTTGGCCTTTCAGGGGAAAACGAGCTGACTCAAAAGGAGGTTGCTGATGCTTTGGGTATATCTCAAAGCTATATTTCAAGATTGGAAAAGAAAATAATGCATCGTCTCAGAAAGAAAATTGAAGAGAAAATTTAAAAATTTAGCTGTAGTATCGGCTTATTTTGCTAAAAAAAGCAGGATTTGACATTAAGTACACATTTATTTTTATTTTTTTGAAAAAACTATTGCAAAATCGAAAAAGATGTGATATACTATGTGGGTATTAAAATGAATAATTATGTAAAGAGGTGTTAAAATGAAAGCAGGAATACATCCCGAATACAAAGAAGCTACCATTAGATGCGCTTGTGGCGAGGTTGTAAAGACTCACTCTGTTAAGGGTGATCTTAACGTAGAAATCTGTGCTAAGTGCCATCCTTTCTATACAGGTAAGCAGAAGTTTGTAGACGCAGGTGGACGCGTTGATAAGTTCAAGAAGCGTCTTGCAATGACCAAGTAATCATTGCCTATCAAAGAGCGTTGGATAGTCTACTAAGGTTATCCACGCTCTTTCTTTTTGATTTTGAAAGGAGTGATATGATGGAAGATACCGCATTATGGCGTGCAATACTTGTAACGATCGCTAAGAGCAGTGCAGAGCTTGATGAGTGTGAACGAAGCCTCGATGAGCTTGAACGCCTGCTAAAAACAGCAGGCGGTGAAGCGGTGGCACGGGTTATACAGATAAAGAGCACGTTTGATCCGAGAACTGTTATAGGAAGCGGTAAGGTAATGGAGATCAAGGAGCTTGCCGCCGCAGAAGAGATCGATCTTGTAATATTTGATTTTGAGCTTTCTCCGATGCAGATAAGAAACCTTGAAGATGATATAGGTGACGTTGACGTTATAGACAGAAGTATGCTGATACTTGATATTTTTGCCTTGCATGCAACTACAGGCGAGGGAAAGCTACAGGTAGAGCTTGCGCAGCTTAAATATACCGCTCCGAGACTTATCGGTAAGGGTGCACAGCTTTCAAGACAGGGCGGCGGAATAGGAACTCGCGGCCCGGGTGAAACGCAGCTTGAAAGTGACAGGCGGCATCTTCATTCTAAAATAGCAGCACTTGAAGCTAAGCTTGAGGCACTTGAGCATAACAGAAGCGTTATGCGTGCGCAAAGAGATAGGAGCGGGCTACCCAAAATTGCCGTTGTCGGATATACCAATGCAGGTAAATCTACGCTTCTTAACCGATTAACGGGGGCTGACGTGCTAGCGGAGGACAAGCTTTTTGCAACACTTGATCCTACCACAAGAAAGCTTCTGTTACCGTCCGGAGAAACGGTGCTTATTACAGATACCGTAGGTTTTATAAGAAAATTACCTCACCACCTTGTTCAGGCTTTTAAATCTACCCTTGATGAGGTAACTTATGCTGATATTCTCATTATCGTTTCAGACATTACAGATCCTGAGGTCGCAGAGCATCTTGAGGTAACCGAGGGCATAATAAACGAGCTTTCGGCTGCGGATAAGCCGCGTATATACGTTTACAACAAATGTGACAGTATAGATGGTGCATCCTATGCCGTTCCACGTGAGAAAACGGTTATAATATCCGCAAAAGAAAACCGCGGAATAGATAAACTCATAGACACAATAGAAGAGGTTATTCACGAGGGAAAGCGCGAATGTACGCTCTGCATCCCCTATAACGAGCAATCGGTTGTAAGTAATATGTATAATAAATGCACCGTGCTTGAGGTAAATTATGAGACAGAGGGAATAATTGTACGCGCAGTTCTCGGTCCTGTAGAACAGGGGATCTATTCTAAATATATCATGAAATAACAGGTGCTCAAAATGGATTCATATATAACGGTGAAAGAGCTTGGAGAATATAGATTTGAAGATCGAAAATCTGTATTTATAGGTTATGCGCTCCCTATATCGAGCGAGAGTGACGCTATAGCATTTATTTCTTCCGTAAAAAAGAAATATCCCGATGCAAGGCATTGGGTTTACGCATACGTAATAAGAGAAAATTCCACAATGCGCTATTCTGATGACAGGGAGCCTCAGGGAACCGCAGGCATGCCCATACTGGATATAATACGTAAAAAGAACATTACGGATATCGTTGTAGTTGTCGTACGCTATTTTGGCGGAATATTACTCGGCACGGGAGGCCTTGTACATGCCTATAGCGAGTCAGCACTGGGTGCCATTGAAGCGGCACATATTATCAAATACGAGGTTTATTCTACGTTTGAGGTAAACGTTACCTATGCCGACTATCAAAAGATATCCTCATTGCTTGCATCGGAGAAATTTTTCGCAGAGAAAACAGACTATTCCGACACGGTAAATATAAGAGGTGCTGTCAATTCAAAAATATACAGCGAATTTACAGAAAAACTCGCAGAAGCCACAGGCGGCAGGGCACAGATCGCGTTTATTGAAGAAAAATTTGATTTTCGCGAATGATTTTTATAATAAAGAGTGTTTTTTGCATTAACTGTCGTATATTGTAATGAAAGAAAATGAAAGGGAGGGAATACGCTTGATAAGTAAAGAAACTATAGACGAAATACTGAGCAGGACCGATATTGAGTCTTTGATATCCGGATACGTTCCGCTAAAACGGGCGGGTGATACGTATAAAGGGTTGTGTCCCTTCCACAGTGAGAAAAGTCCATCGTTTACGGTATATCCCAAAACAGCAAGCTTTTATTGCTTCGGCTGCGGTATAGGCGGCGATGCCGTTACGTTTGTTAAACAAATAGAGCATCTGGATTACCCCGATGCATTGGATTTTCTCGCTAAAAGAGCAGGTATAACAATAGTTGACAGTGACCCGAGCCAAGCGAGGCAGGAGAGAAAATTCAGCCGCGAAAGAATGTTTAAAATGAACGTTGATGCGGCTAACTTTTTCCACAAATCGCTTTTTGAAAATACGCCTGATGCAAAAGAAGCTTTGACATATTTTACCGAGAAGCGGGGATTATCGATAACAACTATCAGACATTTCGGGCTCGGATTTGCTCCAAACAGCTTTGATGCGCTTTCTAAGCACATGAGAGCTCTGGGGTACAGCTATGATGAGCTTGTAGCAGGTTTTTTGTGCGGAAGATCTGAAAAGGGTACGTATTACGATGCTTTTCGCAAGCGGGTCATGTTTCCTATAATCGACGTAGCGGGAAACGTTATCGCCTTTGGCGGACGAGCTATGGATAACGAAACGAAGCCAAAATATAAAAACTCATCCGATACTCCCGTATACAAAAAAACAAGACACGTATATGCTTTGAATTTTGCAAGACACACGTGCGGTGAAACGCTTATTCTCTGTGAGGGATATATGGACGTTATTGCACTCCATTCAGCGGGATTTACAAACGCTATTGCAACCTTGGGCACTGCTATAACCTCAGAGCAAGCGCGTCTTATGCGGAATTACACCAAAAAGGTAGTTATCTGTTATGACTCGGATGAGGCGGGACAAAAGGCCGCAAACAAGGCTTTGCGCATCATCGGTGACGTTGGGCTTGACGTTAGAGTTATGGTGGTTCCGGGATCGAAGGATCCTGATGAGTATATTAAAACTTTCGGAAAAGAAAAGTTTCGGGCTGTGCTTGACGATGCCAAGATCGAATTCGAATACAAGCTTGAAAACATACTGTCTCAGTATGATATAAATCTTGCTCAGGATAAAGTCAAAGTTCTATCATTGTTAGAAAATGAAATTTCCACAGTTTATTCCGAGGCAGAAAGAGATATATACATACAGACTGTTTCCAAGCAACTCGGTGTTGAACCAAAAAGCTTAAAGGCTGATATTGAGCGGATCATAAACAAAAGAGCAAAAGCGCAACGGCAAAGCGAAGGTCTGAAAGCAAGGCAATCGGCATCCGGTTATCAGGACAGAGTAAATCCCGATTATGCAAAAGCTCCCACGATTGCAAAGCATGAAGAAGTAATAATAGCATTGCTTCTATTATTTGCCGAGCATAGAAAATCCGTTTTCGAGGGAAAATTGCTTTGTGAAGATGATTTCTTCACCGATCTTAACAAACGTATTTTCACATACATTAAAAAATGCTACGCAGAGGACGATACGTTCTCGGAAATCAATGAATGCTTCACGCCGGAAGAGGTGGGAAGAATAACCAAAATGAAGCTTACACGAATGGATCTCGCAAATAACGGTGACTCGGTCCTTCGCGAAAGTATAAATGCACTCAAAAGTTCTATGCAGAAAAAATCGGTAACGTCTGCCACGACCTTCGACCAGCTCACAGAGCTCATCAACAAAATGCGAAGCGATTCGGATGCAAACAGCTGATAACGCACAGGAACAAAAGAAAGGATAAACAAATGAGCAGAGACAAGATTGACGTAAACGAGTATATTGATTCAAAGGGCAACGGCGGTTTCGGTGCATCCGGAATAATGAAGGTTCTTGAAGATATCGATTTTGATATCGCACAGGTAGATATCGATTCGGCATCGCCTGAGGATATTGACAGCGAGAATTTCAAAGAAATTGAACGCGACGTTAAGAATTACGAAAACGGTGAAAAAATGGAAAAAATCCTCTCGCAGGAGGGATTGGCGATAGATGACCCGGTACGTATGTATTTGAAAGATATCGGTAAAATACCGCTTCTTACTCCCGAGCGCGAGGCATATCTTGCAGAAAGAATCTCTCTCGGCGATAAAGAGGCAAAGGACGAGCTTACGGAAGCGAACCTCAGGCTTGTTGTAAACATTGCCAAACGTCACGTAGGAAAGGGTATGTACTTCCTTGATCTTATTCAGGAGGGAAATCTCGGACTTATGAAAGCTGTTGAAAAATTTGATTACAGCAAGGGCTTCAAATTTTCAACCTACGCTACGTGGTGGATACGTCAGGCTATTACAAGAGCAATCGCAGATCAGGCAAGAACGATACGTATTCCCGTTCACATGGTTGAAACTATTCACAAGGTATCAAGAACCTCACGTCAGCTTCTTCAGGAGCTCGGCAGAGAGGCTACTACCGATGAGATAGCAGAAAAGCTTGGAATGACACCAGACAAGGTGCGCGAAATTCTCAAGATAGCGCAGGATCCCGTTTCGCTTGAAACTCCCATCGGTGAGGAGGAAGACAGCCATCTTGGAGATTTTGTTGAGGACAGTGATTCTCCCGCTCCGTCCGACAGTGCTTCGTACTCCTTGCTTCGTGAGCAACTTTGCAACGTTCTGAGAACTCTCACTCCTCGTGAAGAGCAGGTTATAAAGCTCAGATTCGGTCTTGAGGACGGACGTCCAAGAACTCTTGAGGAGGTCGGACGCCAATTCCAGATAACGCGTGAAAGAATTCGTCAGATAGAGGCAAAAGCGCTGAGAAAGCTCAGACACCCTTCGAGGTCTAAAACCTTAAAAGACTATCTCGCCAACTAGTAGTATTTATAAACAAAAACCAAACAAAATTATTGTTCATTTTGCTATTTAAACGTCGGAAGCATTTTTTACAAATCAAATACCTTGACTTTTTCGGATAATTATAGTAAAATGTATAGGTAATAAAATGTTGCCTTGGAGGTAAAATTACATAATGAAAAAGATTTTAACTGCCGTTTTGTGCATGGTACTTGCAGTTTTTATGCTTGCCGGTTGTGCGGACGAGGTGATTGGTGATTACATTGATCAGTACACACCGCCCGTTCAGAAGGAAAAACTTGAGTTAGACCTCTATATCGTATGTGAAGAGGGAACTGCAAAAACCGTATGCGATACTGTACAGCAGCGTATTGAGAGCTATACGCTTACCGAGTTTGAAACAGCTGTAAAAGTGCATTATTTCACCGCTGCTGAGTATGATGCTAAGGTTACAGCAGCCGTTAAATCAGATACTGAAGATAAAGCTGATATCGTACTTATCAATTCCAAGAGCCTTATGGATAAGTTGCTTGCAGACAAGGTGCTTGCCGATCTTACAGGTTTCTTTGAGGGGAACAAGTACGGTACCTTGAATAAACAGATAGCAACCTCTCTTCTTGAAGCTGCAACCGTTACCGAGGTTGTAGATGGTGAGACTGTTGAAAAGCTTTATTGCGTTCCCAACAATCACGTTGTCGGTAAGTATGAGTATCTGCTTGTAAACAAGGAAAAGGCAAGAGAGTATTTTATCAGCGATATTGATCTCGCAGCTTTTACTACGAGTGATGCGGCAAATGATCTCAGAGCACTCATCGAGGCTGACGGGGAAGATCCCGATGAATTCGTTAAGGTAGTCGAGGGTATGTATGAGGATAAGGCAAAATACGAAGCATCCGGATATGCGTGCAACGTGATTAAATATCCCGAAGCAACCGCAGAAGATGCGTTTTCCGGTGCGTTTGCTATAGTAAATGCTCGTGAAGAGGTTGTTGACAGAGCAATGGAGATCATTTACGCTATCAACACCGACGTAAAGCTTCATAATTACCTCACTTACGGAATTCCAGCTACTAACTATTCCATTGACGATAACAATAACGTAACTCGCAATAAAGAGGGCAACAGCGCATATCTCATGAGTTATCTTTACACAGGCGATGTATTCAAATCCTATTATTGCGATGAGCTTGGATGGACAGATGAATCCGCTGAATACGGTGACCTTCAGAATAAGGACTCTGTTTCTGCACAATAAGGTGATTTACAATGAATTTAGCGGGTAAAAAGATTCTGTTTCTCGGAGATAGCATAACCGAGGGGGTAGGCGTCTTTCCGAAAGAATTCAGATATACAGATGTTTTTCAGCGTATATCGGGTGCTGAGGTATTCAATTACGGTATAAGCGGAACGAGGATAGCAAGGCAGATCACCCCAACCGTTGCAAATCCGCGCTTTGATCTTTGCTTTCTTGACCGTGTCGAACAGATGAATTCCGAGGCTGATATCGTTGTGGTCTTCGGCGGTACCAACGATTATGGGCACGGAGATGCAGGGCTCGGTTCACCGACGGACAGGGGAGAGTATTCATTTTACGGTGCGATGCACAGTCTTATAAAACGCATCGTGACAAGATACCCTGAAGTTGTCATTGTATTTATGACACCGCTTCACAGGCTTGGCGAAACTTCAACAAAACGTACGGATGGAACTTGCCGTGCGTCCTTGAAGCAATATGTAGATGCACAGCGCGAGGTTTGTGAATATTATTCCATTCCCGTACTTGATCTGTATTCGCTGAGCGGACTGCAACCGGAAATCCCGATAATTCGCGAAAAGTTCATGCCCGACGGACTTCATCCGTCCAATGCGGGAGCTAAAATAATTGCAGAAAGACTTTACGGTTTCCTCTCTGCGTTCTAATTCCAAAACCACGCTGAGAGAGATCTCGGTGTGGTTTTGTTTTATGAAAAATATAGATTTCCATTCACATATATTACCGAAAGCCGATCACGGATCTGACAATATCGAAACTTCTGTTTTTCAAATCAAGCATGCTGTTTCTTGCGGAATAGATACCATAATTGCAACACCTCATTTTTATCCGCACAGGCATACTGTGGGGCAGTTTCTTGAATGCAGGGCCCGTGCGTATGACGAGCTTTTGGAAGCCGTACGCACAAATGGTTATAATATCAATATAATAAGCGGAGCCGAAGTCTTGATTTGTGACGGGCTTGACAGGCTCCCCGGGCTTTCCAATCTGTGTATCGGTAATACGAAAACACTTCTCTTGGAATTACCTTTCTCGGATTTTCACAGTGATTTTCCGGAGGTTGTCAGCAGATTGATATCAGGCGGATTTGGCGTAATATTGGCACATGCTGACAGATACTCGCCGGTAAACGTAGAAAAAATGATTGAGGCAGGCGCTACGGTTCAGTTAAATGTTGCCGCGCTCTCAAAGTTTTTTTTGAATGATGCCTGTCTTAGTTGGATCGAGCGAGGGCTGGTAGTCGGAATAGGATCAGATATTCATCAAAGAGACGTTTCCTTGTTTAAGAAATTCAAAAAAGTCAGGCGTCGCTTTGGCCCCCACTTTGAGCAGATAATGATAAAGTCATCACAAATACTGAAATCATATACGTAAAATCTCCCTTGCCATAGAGAATTTCCAGGGGAGATTTTTTACATTTATGAAAAAAAGGGATATTATTTTATAAACTTACCAATACTATATTTGCAGACAGCAATGCCTGCCGCATATAAAATTTATTAGAAAAAGGTATGGTTTATATATGAAAGCGACCGGAATTGTAAGAAGAATAGATGATTTAGGTAGAGTTGTTATACCAAAGGAAATAAGAAGAACGATGAGAATTCGCGAGGGCGACCCGCTTGAGATTTATACAGACCGCGAGGGGGAGGTTATATTCAAAAAATATTCTCCTATAGGGGAGCTTCAAGCCTTCGCTGCAGAATACGCGGATACACTTCAAAAAACCTCAGGATTACCTGTTTTTATTTGCGACAGAGACGAAATAATTGCAGTAGCAGGTGTTTCGAAAAGAGATTATATAGACAAGAAAATTTCTGCTGATCTTGATGAAATAATCGAAAGCAGGGGATTATATCAAAATAAGAGCAGAAGAGAGGATGTATTGATACTTGATGGCATGTGTGAGCATTATATAAGCTGCGCGATGCCCATAATTTCCGAGGGGGACGTCATCGGTTGTGTGATATCGGGATGGCAGGTAGGAAATTCTGCGAGTACAAAAATATCCGATGATATAGAAGCAAAGCTGATACAAACAGCAGGCATATTCTTAGGAAAGCAGATGGAAAGCTAAAGGAACTGTTTCATTCAGGTAAAGCCGAGAGAGGATGGCGCATTTAGCACTCTAAATCACCAATCATTAACGCAAAAGAGGGTAGCTCAAGTTTCAAACATGAGCTACCCTTTAAAATTGACTCAGCACCTTTATTCAAAAATAACGTCATCTGCCGTTGCAGATTTATAATATGAAATATATGAATTGCCGCGGTTCACGGTAAGAATGTCACCGTTCAAGTCTCTAAATTCAAGTAAGCCCGAATCATTTACCGACCAACGTATTTCTATCAGCGTACCGCACGTTATGTAATATCCTGTCCCTGACGTTGCTGTTTGTACAACAGTTTGCGTCCCCTCGGAAAGTTCGTATGTTATCATATCGGAGAAAAGAATAAAAACGTTTTTAAATGCAGCAACGCTTCCGTCCAGCATATCGATTTTATTTCTTCCTCCTTTGGAAAGCATATACGTTCCCGATGCTTCATCATAAGTCAAAGCTGTTTCAAAGTCTGTTTTATACGGTATAAGTATTTTATTCGCAAGCGTTTTTCCTTTTACTTTACCGTTTATTTCACAGAACTCAAACGGAAGAGCTTGATTTGCGAGAGTTTTGGTGTCAATACCCTCATTTTCGGCAAGTGTTTCAATCTTATCCGCATCCGAATATATGTTTTTTCCGTTTTCCTTATATACATAGTCGGAATTTTCTACCAGATTTAAATGAAGAGTTGAAGGTATAGCATCGTATGAAACTATATCATCTTTACCGTATGCGACGTGTATTCCGCCGAAGAATTTTACTATCTGCGAAATATAGTCTCTTGTTTTACAAAAGGCTCCTATCTTGCCAAGTCCTGATATATCGCTATTAAAAAGCATATACCGGGTATTTCCGTTTTCGGTCGGAATTTCTATTACAAGCTCCGCATCAGATATTCCGTAAAGCGGTGCATTTGGCTCAAACACGGATGCGTAAGGGATATTTCTGTAAACATCCTCTGTACATTCTAACCCTGTAAGATAATTATAGAACTTAGGTTCTTCATTTTCTTTTTTCTCGTCCTCCTCGCCCTCGGTCGGATCGGAAATATTATCGGCGGTACCTGAAGTTTCTTCATCGGTATCGCCGCCTGGTTGATCGGCATCGGCGGTACTGTTATTCTCTCCGCCATTGCCGCTATTATCGCCGTTTGGTTGATCCTCCTGCCATCCGTTTACAGCAATGCCAACTACTAAAATCAGCACAATACCGATAAGGATAGCGGAAATCGCTTTATATAAGCCAACGCTAGGCTTACTTTCGCTAGTATTCATTTTTTACCTCCTTGCATACTACGTATGCACGCTTTAAACAAGGCTTGTTATTTGTTGAAGCCGTCAAGCCAAGCGGCAGCAGTCTCAAAAGCATCGGTAAAGCCTTTTGCATTGAACTGCCTTTTAATATTAAGAGTTCCGGGTTCAAAAAGCTGTACAACAATTATGTCGGGAATAGTATCTCCGTTTTTGGCGGTTTTTTCCGTCATTATCATCATTTTTACATAATATTTTGAAAGATCACCGTAATACAGATCATCGTCCTTACGAACAAGAGGTCTGCCCTTATATTCGATAAACTCTCCCTTTTCAATGCCTTTTAAATCAAACATTCTAATACTCCTTTCAATTTATTTGGAAACGATGACTGCCTGTCCCTTCCGTATATAAATAATAGCAAACTCATTTTTTCTTGTAAATACTTTCGACAAAAAGAGTGTGCGTAAAAAATACGCAATTATTGCTATTTTTTTATAAACGGTGTGAAGGTGAACACATTCCTTGCGGTCTTGGGATTGGGTTTCGATAGCTCGTAAACCGAATCTGCCTTGTCCGAAAGCTCCTTTTGCCTTTTGGCATCCTCAGGCAATGAAGATGTGGCAGAGGGCTTTGTTAAAATCGGAATTTCGGTCAGCCTCCTTGTTTTTTTGAGTAAGAGCATACCGACGTCGTCCATAGCAAGCACTTGCGTATATCGGGGGAGCATCTTCACGTCGGAGGAGGTAACGCCGAAGAAGATATTCCACGCGGCACGTCTGAATCTTGCTTTGGTATAAGCTTTTGTTTCGGTAAGCTCAAATAAAGATGAGATATTGCTCGCCTCACGACTTGCGTTGTAGAGGCGATTATATAAACCGTCATTTGCATCATGATAATCATCATTCGGCATAGGCGGATTTAATCTGAGGTGTGAAATAAGCGCGGAGGATAAACGCTCGATATCCGTAGGTAATTCTCCATCGCAAATGCATTGTTGTAAAATTTCATGGCAATATGACGGTACGTAATCCGTTATAGCACCACCGTTTGATAAGCTTTGTCTTATTGCCATAGCACTTGGATATCCGCTGCTACCGAGCGCGGTATCGTTGTAATCAGCACCGACACGCTGAAGCGTATGAATAGAAAGCTTTGCACATAGTGAATCTATTGCTTTTATATACTCTATAGCCAAAATGTTGTTCGACGTAAACGTGAAATTATCAGTTCCACCGGCATTTTTGTAAGCTATTTCGCATTTTTTAGGATATCCAATGGTTTTATCCGTAGCAAGAGCGCAAAATTCCGAGCGATATGCATCCGATTGTGTAACCTTTGCTGCATTTTTCAAAATCTCTACGTCACCGCACTCGCTTCCGAAGGATAAAAAGTCAACAACACCTATTGCATCTGCTATTCGGACACCGCTTCTCGCAAAAAACTCAGCACTCGCCGAAGAAAAGGGAAACGGCAGCTCCAATACAAGGTTTACACCACCGAGAACCGCACATTTTGCACGATGCTGTTTCGCTAAAAGTGCAAGTTCGGCTCGCTGGGTGTAGTTACCGCTCATTATTGCGATTATAGCAGTATCTTCTCCGAATTTCTCACGTATTTTGCGTATTTGATATTCATGACCTGTATGGAAAGGATTATATTCGGAAATAATTGCAGCTGTTTTCATGAATATTTTCCTCTCATTCATAAAAATTGGATTTTTTTGCGATTTGGTGTTGATAATTTATAAATTATGGTGTATAATTGGTGTGTTATAAAAAGATAAAGAAAGGAATAACAAATGAAAGTACTTGTTGTTAATGCCGGATCGAGCTCTCTTAAATATCAGCTGTTTGACACGGCTACCGGTGACGTACTTGCAAAGGGTAATTGCGAGAGAATCGGTATTGAGGGCTCAAGGCTCATCCACAAGATCAGTGGAAAGGAAGATTATATAAAGGAGATGCCACTTGAGAACCACTCTGAGGCGATGAAGCTCGTTGTATCCGCGCTTCTTGATAAAGAGGTCGGTTGCATCAGCTCCGTTGAAGAAATAGAGGCTATCGGTCACAGAGTTGTGCATGGCGGCCCTTATTTCACAGAATCCGTTTTAGTTACCGATTCTGTGATGGAAACGCTGGAAAAATGCACGTCTTACGCGCCGCTGCACACAGCTGCTCATATAATGGGTATAAAGGGCTGCAAGGCTGTTATGCCGACTACTCCCGAGGTTTTGGTATTTGATACCGCGTTTCATCAGACGATGCCCAAGGAGGCATTCATGTACGGTATTTCTTACGATATGTATGAAGATTATCAGATCCGCCGTTACGGTGCCCACGGCACGTCTCACAGATACGTAAGCGGTGAAATGATCAAGCTTATGGGCGGTAAGGCAGAGGGAACAAAAATAGTTACCTGCCACATCGGCAACGGCTCTTCTATTACAGCCGTTATGGATGGAAAGTGCGTGGATACCTCGATGGGCTTTACACCTCTTGACGGTGTGCTTATGGGTACTCGCTGCGGTGCAATAGATCCCGCTATCGTTCCGTTCATCATGGAGAAAAAAGGCTACACGCCCGCACAGATGGAAAGCTATATGAATAAGAAGTGCGGTTTTGAGGGAATCAGCGGTGTCGGCTCAGATTCCAGAGACGTTGAGCGCGCGATGAACGAGGGAAATGAGAGAGCTAAGCTTGCATACGATATGCTTTGCTATCAGATCAAAAAGTATATCGGCTCATACAGCGCAGCCATGGGTGGCGTAAACGCTATCGTATTTACCGCGGGAATAGGTGAGCACGCGCCCTACATTCGCGAGAATGCACTCAGCGGTCTTGAATACCTCGGTATAAAGCTTGATAAGGAAAGAAATACATTCGGTCATTCTTCAACACCTGTTAAGCTCTCTGCTGATGATTCTGCTGTTGAGATATACATGATACCGACGAACGAAGAGCTCGTTATTGCAAAGGATACCGAAGCTATAGTAAAAGTGCTTTAATTCAATGCTTACACCCGTGGTGAAATTCCCACGGGTGTTTTCATCTCTTTTATATTAACATAAAATAAGTTCATTGTCAAGAAAGTCTGTTGATTTAACTTAAACTGATAAAATATTTTTGATTTTTACAAACAGATTTTCTCTGATTTCGTCAATAACAGAAAAATCCATGTGCTCCGTGTAAATTTCTTCAAGAAGAAAGTGATATTTAGATGCCTCTGAGAGCTGTTCGGTTGCCAACATGAGAAATTTTTCTCGCGCGTTGTCAAATATATCAAGATATTCATCCATTCTTATAAGTAATTCCGAATTCAGGAACTCGGTAGTATCGCAAAGTATATCTCCGCGCCCCATGCAACTGACGGTAACGTCACCGCCCATAAAAGTCAACGCCTCTATCTTATCCGAATCAAGAGGAGAAGGGAAACGCCTTGCTTTTTTTGAAATTCTTCTGAGCGCATCAAGCAATAAATTCATGTAGATAGCATCACTGCCCCATTTGCCGAATACCGAGTATTCTATACTTGAAATACTCGGTAGAGTAGGTAACGTTTCGTAACCGTTTTTTGAAAATGAACTAATAAGTCTTATGTCATTTTCGGATAAATCACTATCGGGCAACGTTGCCGCTATGGCTTCCGCGTGCTTGTATGCTTTCTCGATATTAAAGCACGATTTGATTTCTGCCTTGATTTTTTCCGCGAAAACAGAAGAAAACGATAAATACTTGTATGCTTCACGGTATGATAAGTTTTTCTTTTTATTAAGCTCCTCAATCGCATTTCTTCTTTTTTCGAGAGCGGAAATATCAAAACCGTTACTAAGAGCAATCAACTCGTCAACAGCACCCGGAATTACAGCATCTCTCTCGTGCGGAGCGGTTCCATCCAGTATCGCGATCTTTTTGCTGTTATTCCACAGAACTATTCCATCCAGTGATTTCGGATCCGAGGAACAACAAAATATTTCATAAAGGTATCCTTGCTTTTCTGCGAAGTCACGGCATTTTTTCATAATAGTGCTTTTGCCTGTTCCGGGGCCGCCTTTAAGTACGTATATCTTTGTGAAATTCTTTGAATTGAATATTACGTCGAAATAAGATCTAAAGCCATAGTAACTGTTTGCTGATGCAAAATAGACTTCTTTTCTACCTGAATTGTTCTCCATAATATGAAAATTATTCCTTTCTTAGGTTAGCCTTTTTATATGTAAATCAAAATGTTTGTAAAGAGGGGGCAAGCATCTTGACATTTTTATTATTTTTATTTATAATATATGTGTATTATTACATTTAAACGTTAGTTACGATATTTAGGAGAGTTTTATGCTTGTTATCGGTCTTTGCGGCGGCAGCGGCAGCGGAAAGAGTACTGTAACAAAGAAATTTGAAAAATACGGTATCGTATCGATAGATGCGGATAAGGTTTACCGCGAGCTTCTTTTCAGCGGCTCCGCCTTGCTCTTGCAGTTAAAAAATGCTTTTGGCGATAAAATAATCAATGATGACGGTACGCTTAACAAAAAGGAACTCTCGGCAATAGTTTTTTCGAATTATGGGAAGGCGCATTATCTCCCTGTTCTTAACAGTATCACGCATGCTGCTATAATATTCGAAACCGAGCGCAGAATTGAAGAATTCAGGCAAAATGGAAGTATTCCCGCTGTTATTTTTGACGCTCCGTTGCTTTTTGAAGCAGGCTTTGATAAAAAATGCGATATTATAATTGCAGTTACAGCTGATACCGAAACAAGAATTGAAAGAATTATGATGAGAGATAATATCACCAAAGAGCAAGCACAGCAAAGAATTTCAGCTCAGTTGAGTGATGAATTTCTGATCGAACATGCAGATTACGTTATTGTTAATAACGGCTCGGCAGAGAGCTTGGAAAACCGAGTCTCGGAGCTTGCCGAATATATATTTAAGTGAGGTAAATTACAATGAGTGAAACATCTATTGGCAAAGAAATGTTTGATAAGCTTTCTTACAAGAAAAAGAACGTATACGAAGAGGCATCGCCCGAAAAAATCAAGGCAATATATGATTATGCCGATGGATATATGGAGTTTCTTGACAAGGCAAAAACCGAGCGAGAAGCGACTTCTTATTCGATAGAGCTTGCAAAAAAGCACGGGTATTCCGAATATAAGCTTGGTGATAAGCTTGCAGTAGGCGATAAGAAATACTACAACAATCGCGGCAAGAGCCTTATACTCTTTAAGATCGGAGAGAACGATCTTGAGGCGGAGGGTGTGAGAATACTCGCGGCTCACATAGATTCTCCGAGAATTGATTTGAAGCAAGTTCCTATGTATGAGGATGCGGGGATGGGATTTCTCAAAACTCATTACTACGGCGGAATTAAAAAATATCAGTGGACAACCATACCGCTTGCTCTTCACGGCGTTATGGTGAGAAAAGACGGAAGCTCTGTCAACATCGTTATTGGTGAGGATCCTAAGGATCCCGTGTTTTATATCAACGATCTGCTTCCGCATCTTGCGGGCAGGCAAAGCTCCGAGCCTCTCGGCACAGCAATTTCGGGCGAGAGCCTCAACATTCTTATGGGCGGTCTTCCTTACAATGACAGTGAGGTGTCTGAAAAGATCAAGCTTACAGCGCTTTCCTATCTTTACGATAATTATAACGTCACAGAGGAAGATTTCCTCAGTGCAGAGCTTTCACTTGTGCCTGCATTCGGTGCAAGGAACGTAGGCTTTGACGGTGCCTTGATAGCTGCATACGGACATGATGACAGAGTTTGTTCTTATCCTGCGCTGACAGCGCTTCTCAACCTTGAAACAAATACGCACACAGCGATAGTTGTGCTTGCGGATAAGGAAGAGGTCGGTTCTATGGGCGTCAGCGGCATGCAGAGCGATATTCTTGTAGATATTATCGAGGAAATATCCAATGCGCTCGGTAAAAACTCAAGAGCTGTGAGATGCAACTCCAAGTGCCTCAGTGCAGACGTTAATGCAGCATACGATCCCAACTTTGCCGACGTTTACGAAAAGCGCAACAGTGCAATGCTTTCGTGCGGTACTGTAATGAGCAAATACACAGGTGCAAGAGGTAAATCCGGAACAAGTGATGCTTCTGCGGAATTTGTTGGATTTGTAAGAAAACTCTTTGATGAAAACGGCGTTATATGGCAATCCGCAGAGCTTGGAAAGGTAGATGCGGGAGGTGGTGGAACCGTTGCTATGTATATAGCTAACCATAACATCGACACAGTTGATCTCGGTGTTCCCGTTATCTCAATGCACGCGCCCCTTGAGGTCGTTTCCAAGGCAGACGTATATTCGACCTACGAGGCTTGCCTTGCATTTATAAAATAATTTAAAGAGAGACTTTTATGTTTTTGGAAAAACTTATTCCTGCGGAAAACAGATACAAGGAAATAGAGCAGCTTATGACGCTTCCCGAGGTTACGTCCGATGGAAAAAGATATACCGCGCTTGTTAAAGAATACAATAGTCTTACTCCCATTGTTGAAAAATTCCGCGAATATAATCTTGCAAAAAAACAACTCGCGGAAGCCATTGAGATGCGCGACGATGTGACTCTTGAGCGCGAACTGCGCGATATGGCAGAGGAAGAGTATCACGAGTATGCTGCACTTTGCGAAAAGCTTGAGGATGAACTCAGGTTTCTGCTTATCCCCAAGGATCCCAATGATGACAGAAACGTTGTTATTGAGATCCGCCAAGGGGCGGGCGGAGAGGAAGCGGCACTTTTTGCCGCAGACCTTTTTCGTATGTATTCTATGTTTGCAGCGAAAGAAAAGTTCAAGCTTGAGCTTGTCAACGTTAACGAAACCGAGCTTGGCGGATATAAGGAAATAACCTTTAACATCATAGGCGAAGGGGCTTACTCACGTTTTAAATTTGAAAGCGGAGTACACCGTGTACAACGAATACCCGTAACCGAATCGAACGGCAGGATACAGACGTCAACCGTAACCGTAGCTGTGTTACCCGAGGTTGAGGATGTTGATGTTGACGTTAATCCGGCAGACCTGAAATTCGAATCCTGCAAATCAAGCGGTGCGGGCGGTCAGCATATAAACAAGACCGAATCGGCGGTAAGACTTACCCATAAGCCTACGGGTATCGTAATCGAATGTGACCAGGAGCGCAGCCAGTTACAGAATAAGGAAAAAGCGCTTAGGATTCTTTATACGAAACTCTATGATATAAAACAAAAAGAACAAAACGATGCGATCGCCAATCAAAGAAAGTCTCAGGTTGGCTCGGGAGACCGAAGCGAAAAGATAAGAACCTATAACTATCCTCAGTCCAGAATAACCGATCATAGAATCAACAAGACTGTTTATACTTTCGAAGCATTTCTGAACGGAGATATAGGAGAGCTTGTAAACGAGCTTATAGCATTTGATACGGCAGAGCGTTTAAGAGGCGATAGCCAATGAATACCGATATAATCAAAATCGGCAAGCTTGACGAGTGTGCCGAAAAAAAGCTGCAAACGGCAGCCGATATTATCAAAGTGGGTGGATTAGTCGTCTTTCCCACCGAAACGGTTTATGGCTTGGGAGCAGATGCTACAAACAGTCTTGCAGCATCAAAAATATACGAAGCAAAGGGTAGGCCTGCCGATAATCCGCTGATTATCCATATTGCGCATCCATCGGAAGCCGACAAATATACAGAAACTAACGAAACGTATCGTAAGCTTGCAGAAGCATTCATGCCAGGCCCGATAACGGTAATTCTTCCCTCGAAAGAGATCATTCCAATGCAAACCCGAGCAGGATTGCCTACGGTTGCCGTAAGATGCCCTGCGCATCCTATCGCACATCGGCTGATAGAGCTTTCAGGTGTGCCGATCGCAGCACCGTCTGCCAATTTGTCGGGCAGTCCGTCTCCGACCAAGGCATCCCACGTTATTGATGATATGATGGGTAGAGTTGATATGATAATCGACGGTGGCGACGCTGAGTTCGGGCTCGAATCCACAATAGTGAATATCGATAGTACCGGTGAACTTACACTTTTACGTCCGGGAAAGATAACTGTATCGGATCTTTCCGCCGTATGCAGCAACATAAAGATCGCGAATGCCGTTACAGCCGCGCTAAAGGAAGGACAACCCGTTCTGTCGCCCGGAATGAAGTATAGACATTATGCGCCCAAAGCCCCGGTATTTCTTTTGGATGGAAGCGTTGAGCAAATTAAAGCATACGTAAATAAAAGGGCAGAGAACTGCAACGTTGCGCTCCTCTGCTATAAAGACGATATTGAATATATAAAAATAAACTCCGAAAAGATATTTGTATATGAATTCGGAGAAAAGCACGACGAGCTGACACAGGCTCATCTCTTGTTTGATATCCTGAGAGATGCTGACAAGCGCAGTTTCGATGAAATATACGCGCCTCTGCCCAAAAAAGATGGAATAGGCTTGGCACTGTATAACAGAATGATACGTGCTGCTGCATATCATATTATAAGATTGTGACGGTAAATAAGATGGCAAAAAAGAAAAAAATTTCTGTTGAAGACGTAAAGCTGAATGAAGCACCTGCAACACTTCAACCAATAACCGAAATACTTGAAAAAAACTATATGCCCTATGCGATGAGTGTTATAGTTTCACGAGCTATTCCGGAAATCGACGGCTTTAAGCCATCACACAGAAAGCTTCTTTACACTATGTATAAAATGGGTCTTATGACGGGACCCAGAACCAAAAGTGCCAACATAGTAGGTCAAACGATGCGGCTCAATCCACACGGTGACGCTTCTATATACGAAACAATGGTACGTCTCACGCGCGGAAACGGTGCGCTCCTGCATCCTTTTGTGGACTCAAAGGGATCGTTTGGAAAACAGTATTCCAGAGACATGGCGTATGCCGCCTCTCGTTACACCGAAGCAAAGCTTGACAGCTTTTGCTCCGAGCTTTTCGACGGAATAGATAAGGATGCCGTTGATTTCGTTCCCAACTATGATAACACGACCGAGGAGCCAACGCTTTTACCTACAACGTTCCCGAACATACTTGTTTCTCCAAATCTCGGTATAGCGGTAGGTATGGCATGTTCTATATGCTCATTCAATCTAGCTGAAATATGCGACGGTACTATTGCATTGCTCAAAAATCCCAAAACGTCGATTGAGCGTATCATGGAGCTCATAAAGGCTCCCGATTTTTCGGGCGGCGCAACGATACTGTACGATTATGAGCAGATGAAGAAAATATATCTTACAGGCTCGGGAAGCTTCAAGATGCAAGCAAAATACAGCTATGACAAGAAAAATAACTGTATTGACATACTCGAAATACCGTATTCATCCTGCATTGAGGCTATAAACAAAAAGGCTGTTGATATGATAAAGTCAGGAAAGCTGCGTGAGGTATCCGACGTAAGGGATTCTGTAGATATATCCGCAGCGCGACTCTTGACCTTTGATCTCAAAAAAGATGCTAATCCCGAGCTCGTTATACAAAAGCTTATGGCTGCAACCGAGCTTGAAAACAATTTTGACTGTAATTTCAACATCCTCGTTGAAGGCAAGCCAATGCTTCTCGGTGTAAGAGAAATATTGCTTGAATGGATAAAATTCAGAGTTAAATGCCTTACTCGCGAGTTGAATTACACGCTCAACAAAAAAGAAGAAAAGCTTCACCTGCTCTTAGGTCTTGCTGCTATCCTGCTTGATATTGATAAAGCAATAAAAATCATACGCAATACATCCGATGAAAAAGACGTTGTTCCAAACCTTGCCGCTGCATTTAACATTACGTTGACGCAAGCTGAATACGTTGCAGAGATCAAGCTTAGAAACCTAAACAGTCAGTATATTCTGAATAGAGTTCAGGAGATCGAGCAGCTACAGGCAGATATTGCCGAGTTGAAAGAAAATCTGCGCGATGAGGTTAAGCTAAAGGGGATTATCATTGATCAGCTCAAGGCCATCAAGAAAAAATACGGCAAACCCAGAGTTACCGATATTGTAGAAAAGAGCACCATTGCGGTTGCCAAGAAAGAAGATATATTCTTTGAAAACTATAACTGCCGCCTTGTTCTTTCGCGCGGTGGATATTTCAAAAAGCTTTCGGTACAGGCTACGCGCTCCGCGGATGAGCAAAAGCTGAAAGAGGGCGATTATATAATTTACGAAGAGGATACGGATAACAAGGGAGAAGTATTGTTCTTTACGGATAAAGCTCAGATATATCGTGCCAAGGTATCCGATTTTGACCTGACGAAGCCAAGTCAAATGGGAGAATACATCCCCGGTAAGCTCAACATGGAAAACGACGAGCACGTTGTCGCTTGTAAGATGCTATACGAGATCAACCCCGATCATCACATGGTTTACATCTTTGAAAACGGAAAAGGTGTAAGAGTAAAGATGTCATCTTATGTGGGTAAGACAAAACGTAAAAAAATTTCAGGTGCGTTTTCTTCCGCCTCAAAAATCGTCGGAGCATTTTATGAGGGTGACAAACCGATACAGATATTCCTACGAAGCGATACGGGCAGGGGAATACTCATCAACAGCAGCCAATTGGAATCCAAACCGACAAGAACTACCGCCGGGCAACAAATCTTACAGTTCCCGAAGAAAAAAGGCAAGGTCGAGATGGCTACTGACAGAATAGCATTCCTCGGAGCGGACGTCAGCAAATACAAGAAAAATGACATCCCATCCACGGGTAGCATAGTAAATCAGATAACTTTTAATTTCTGATTTCTGCCATAAAATAAATACGCAAAAACGCTTTTATAACAAAGAGGCTGTCTCATTAAGAATTTATGAAAATCAGAGAAAAAATGAGAAAAAAT
>CAZTWE010000011.1:0-44789 GCA_964617165.1 uncultured Ruminococcus sp. | reverse complement strand
CAACCTTTATTTTCTGATCAGATATAAAAAACAGTGGCGAGGCGGAAATTTCTTTATACCTCGCCAATTTTGTTTTCGATTACGCCTAAATGCGACAGCCCCAATGCAGAATTGATTTAATCCGATTTGGGCAGCTTTGGAACTTCAATTTCTCCCTCGATTTTTTCAAAAGCCTTTATTTCTTGCCGTATAAGATAAAGAATTTCTCCGTTCGCTGAACGACCGTAATATTTTGATATATAATGCAGCTTATAGTGAAGCTCGGGGTCAACTTCTATTCCAAGATGCTTATTATTTTTATTTCTCATAAAAAATTCTCCCAAAAATCTTGATATAAGTATATTTTAAGATTATTTTATGGTATAATGCTGCACTTACACTTAATTTAAGTATACTAAATTAATATTTGAAGTTTTTACAAATTGCGGACAAAGCCTTGATTTACAGTTTTGCGTGTGCTACTATCTTCGTAAAGGACGTAGCACCGTAAGTATTGGAATATATGTGACGTAATGCTTGCAGACAAGCGACAGACTCGGACTTTGTATTATACTTCGGTGTCGTTTTTACAAGTAAAAAAGGAGCGTATGAGAATGAATCCCAAAATTCCGATAAGAAGTATTTTCAGCAATGACACAACAAATCTTGAAAGCTGTACAAGCCCGTATCGCGCCAAGGGCGAAAAATATAAGCCTCACTTTTTGCGCGAAAGCGTAAAAGAGGTCTCGGGCGTTGCGGATGCTCATTTTATTCAGTTAGCGCACGGTCAGGTTCCGTGGTATTAAAGCCGCATTTACCCCTTCGGTGAACACCTGAAGTGGTGGAGTGAGTATTACGAGGTGCCGTATGATGAGCTTATGAAGCTTGAGGGCGCAAACGGCTACGTGCGTGACGGTGGAGACATTCTTCAGGACTTTATAGATGCCTGCCGCGAATTCGGTCAGATGCCGTTCGTTTCTTTGCGCTTGAATGACGGTCATCATATCGAATGGTGCGAAACCAAGCATCACGTTAAAGGTATTCACGGCATCAGCCGCTTTTTAATGGAAAACAAGCATCTCATGTTCGGAGGTGATCTGACAAAGTGGGATAACAGATGCATGAATTGGATATATCCCGTTGTTACCGAGCATCTCTGTGAAATCATAAAAGAGCAGTGCGAAAACTATGATATAGACGGATATGAGCTTGATTTCATGTGTCATCCGCACATGTTTGACGTATCCGCAACTACCTCCGAGGAGCGCAGAGCTGTCACTGAGGGCTTCATCAAAAATGTCAGAGCTATTCTTGACAGAACAGAGCGCGGCGGCAAGCACCGTTATCTTTGCATACGCGTTCCGTCAAATATAAAAATGTGGGATGCGCTGGGCTTGCTCCCCGAAAATATAGCATCACTCGGTGTTGAAATGGTAAACGTATCCTCGCATTATTATATCGATCAGTGGATAGATTTTGAAGAGTTCACAAAGCGTATGCCAACGCTTGCCGTTTATTTTGAGGTATGCAACTGCTCGCACAAGGGCACGTACTTAAAGCAGGGCTGCTACGATAACCATACTTACCGTCGCGCTACCGAGAATGAAATATATACAGCGGCACACATGGCATACAAGGCAGGTGCGCAGGGAATGAGTTACTTTAACTTTGTGTATTACCGCGAGCACGGTGTAGAGGGAAGAGGGCCGTTTAACGAGCCGCCGTTCCATGCCATAGGCAATGCAAAGGATGTCGATTTTGTTGCATCCGCACCCGGACATTTCTTCATCGCTAAGGGGTGGGAGAAAAATTCGCAGCTACACAAGGCTCTTGTTGCAGGTGAAAATTATAGCTTTGAGATATATATGCAGCCGCCGTCATACGGTTGGAGCAAGAATTTCCGTTTCAGAATACATACCGCATCCCCAATCGAAAACCGTTCCTTTGACGTAACGTTTGGCGGTGTAAAGGCTATACCGACCTCGGATATATCCGAGCCCTATCCCGAGGATAACGAATATCCGCCTCTGCATGCGGATGAAACCAATTGCCGCGCATACGTAATCCCGAAAAGTGCAGTAATTGAGGATAAAAATCTCTTCACCGTGCGCATGAATTCTTCTGCCGCGGATGATAAGATAGTTATTTGGTATATAGATATTTTCCCGAATTAGATAATACTGTCAAATCAAGAAGTAAAGCACAGGCGAGAGCATTTTTGAGCCCTTGCCTGTGCTTCGTTTGTATTATTACAATTATATTAAAGGCCCATCTCCGCCTTTACCTCTGCGAAGCATTTTACAATGTAAAGAATATCCTCTTCGCTGAGCGCTGCGGAAAGCTGAGTTCTTATTCTCGCACGTCCCTTGGGAACTACAGGATAGGAGAACGCAACAACGTAAACGCCCTTTTCCATCATTCTCCGAGCCATTTCAACCGCCTTATGCTCGTCGTAAAGCATAACGGGGATTATAGGAGTTCCGCCGTCTATTACGTCGAGTCCGATCTCTTTGATCTTTTGTGAGAAGAGCTTTGTATTTTCGAAAAGCTTCTCTCTCATGGAAAGATCGTTTTCTATTATGTCAAGCACCTTGATAGAGCCTGCGGCAACTGCGGGTGCAAGAGTATTCGAGAACAAATACGGTCTTGAACGCTGGCGCAAAAGGTCGATGATCTCTTTTCTTCCCGAGGTAAATCCGCCCGAAGCTCCGCCGAGTGCTTTGCCGAACGTACCGGTTATTATGTCAACTCTGCCCGAGACTCCGCAGTGCTCGGGTGTTCCGCGTCCTGTTGCGCCCATGAAGCCCGCTGCATGGCTGTCATCAACCATAACGAGAGCATCGTATTCATCGGCAAGATCGCATATCGCACTGAGGTTTGCAACTATTCCGTCCATTGAGAATACACCGTCTGTAGCGATCAGCTTTATGCGGCAATCCTTTGCCTCTTCAAGCTTTGCGCGAAGATCGTTCATATCGTTGTTCTTGTAGCGGAAACGCTTAGCCTTGCAAAGGCGTATACCGTCAATAATGCTGGCATGGTTAAGCTCGTCGCTTATAACGGCATCTGCATCTGTAAGAAGCGTTTCGAAAAGTCCGCCGTTTGCATCAAAGCAGGAGGAGTAGAGAATAGTGTCATCGGTGCCGAGGAATTTGCTGAGCTTAGCTTCAAGATTTTTGTGCAGCTCCTGCGTTCCGCAAATAAAGCGTACCGAGGAAAGACCGTAGCCGTAGCTGTCATAGCTTGCCTTTGCAGCTTCGATAACAGCTTCGTTATCCGCAAGCCCGAGATAGTTATTTGCGCACATATTTATAACGGTTCTTCCGTCGGAAAGTCCAACCTTTGCACCCTGAGGTGTAGTAATTATTTTTTCATTCTTTTTGAGACCGTCTCTTTCGATATCGGCACAGGTTGCCTCAAAATATTTCAATGCACTTTTCATTTGATAAAATTCCTTTCTTCTTACTTGCTAAGGGAGCTCCAGTCAAGGATGACCTTGCCGCATTTTCCGCTGTTCATAGCCTCAAAGCCCGCCTCAAAGTCTTTTATATCCATTCTGTGAGTAATGATGTTTGATATATCAAGACCGCCTTGCAGCATTGCAGACATCTTGTACCAGGTCTCATGCATCTCTCTGCCGTATATTCCCTTGATTATAAGTCCGTTGAATATTATTTTAGACCAATCGATCTTAGTATCGCTCTTGAGCAATCCGAGCAGTGCTATCCTACCGCCGTGCACCATATTGTCTATCATTGTATTGAAAGCTATCTCGCTTCCCGACATTTCAAGACCTACGTCAAAGCCCTCTTTAATAAGTATCTTATCCATAACGTCACGCAGGCTTTCCTTAGCGGTGTTTACGGTGTATTTGATGCCGAGCTTTCTCGCGAGCACAAGTCTTTCGTCGTTTATATCGGTGATAACAACGTTTCTTGCACCAACGAATTTACATACGGCAGCCGCCATTATTCCGATAGGTCCGGCTCCCGTGATGAGAACGTCCTCACCTGTGAGGTTGAATGAAAGTGCTGTGTGTACGGCATTTCCGAAAGGATCGAATATAGAATACATCTCCTCGGGTATACCAGGCTCGCAGCGACGAACGTTTTGTTGTGGAATAACAAGGTATTCCGCAAACGCACCGTCGCGGTTTACACCGACACCTACAGTGTCCTTACAAAGATGTCCGTGTCCTGCAAGGCAGTTTCTGCATTTTCCGCAAACTATATGCCCCTCGCCCGAAACGAGATCACCTATTTTCCAGTTAGTAACGTTAGATCCGAGCTCAACGATTTCTCCGACATATTCGTGACCGATAACTCTTGGGGTTTCGATGGTTTTCTGCGACCACTCATCCCAGTTGTATATATGCAGATCGGTTCCGCAGATAGCGGTTTTATGTATCTTGATCTTTACGTCGTTAGGTCCGGTTACAGGCTCTGCAACGTCCTCAAACCATAAGCCCCTCTCGGGGTATTTTTTTACAAGTGCTTTCATTCGTGATACCACCTTATAATATTATAAATTTTTTAGATTTTTTTCAAGAAACTCGATAAAGCCTCTCGTCATATCCGAGATCTTTCTGTTCTCGTTCAATATATATCCTATGATATAATGCTCATCGCTTTGCAATGGGATGCTGACGATATCTCCTCGGTTAAGCTCCGAGGGCATAATTCCCGTACCTATCGTGTAAGAGTCGGTCACCATGAGCAAATTCATAAGAGTAGCTCTATCGCTTATTTCGATGTGCTTGCCGATATAAGACGAGTGATTTATTTCCTCTGTAAAGAACGAGCTGTTATGCTCTCCCTGCTCGTATGAAACGTAAGGGTAATCCTTCAGCTCAATGCTGCCAAGGCTCTCGCAGTGCGCCAGCGGATGCTCCTTACGGAAGAAAACGTGAGGCGCAGCCTTGAGTAAAGCAGTGAAAGAAAGGTTCTTTTTGGAAAGATAGCGCATCATGATTTCGTAGTCACCGTCTTTGATTGCAAGTATACCTATATCGCTGTACGCGTTTTCCACCTCTTTTATTATATTGTAGGTTTCGATTTCCTTGATAGAAAATTTGTAATGCTCCTCGGTTATATTCCCAAGAAAGCTGCCGAAAAGGTCTGCAATGAAATCATAGTGCTGAGTAGCAATATAAAGCTTATGCTTGGTTTTCGGAGAGGTGTAACGCTTGTTGATAAAATCGTCGCTTTCAACTATCTGCGTTGCATATCTTACAAATTCCGATCCGTCATCCGTCAGATAAACACCGTTGCTTGAACGTTCGAAAATCTTTATATTCAGCTCTTTTTCAAGTGACTTTATGCTTACCGAAAGAGAGGACTGTGCTATAAAAAGCTGCTTGGCTGCCTGACTGAAGGAGCCGGTCTTAGCTATTTGCAGAACGTATTTACACTGTTGGATAGTCATACCGATCTCCTTTTCGGAACTTACCTAAATATTGTATCATAACTTTATCCAATTTACAAATATAAACAAACTATTGCCTGCGTTCACATTTTTTAATAGGGGCATTTCCACTTGTATGCAGGCACAGGTGCCTTAAATGGGAGCTTGAAGAATTTATCGTTAAGAGCCTCACCGTATTTTACGTGCCGTATTACGTTGACAAGCTGCTCCACGTCCTCTACTGTCTGGCTGTGTATTCCGCTTCTGAAATACCATATAAGCTTATCCTCGCAGCCGAGAGCACGGAAGATTTCGCCCGCTGCCTCTGTCGTCTGATAGGAGCCGACGGGATTTGCCATAATGTCGCTTGCCGCTTCGGAAACGAACAGCACGCGCGGTGCCACCATAGCTTTGAGATAATGTGAATCAAAGGGCAGCTCGTCCTCGCGCCCTATATATTCTCTCATTCCGGCACCGAGCCAGGCAGGGAAGTGGTAAAATATATTTGATAAAGGCTCGCTCTCCTTTATCTCACCGCTCTCCGTTTTTGCCTCTATGTTTATTCTGTAGCCGCTGTACGCACCTGAGCAGGTGGCATTGGGATTAACTATCGCGGCACGCTCATCGAGTGCACCTGCCAATGCTGCCGTTTTTGCACCGCGCGAGTGCCCTGTAAAAGCTATCATGCCCATGTCAACGTTGCCGAGCAGCTCCAGCGCATCAACGCATCGGGAATAACCCCAAGCCCAAGCACCGACAGCACCGAACGTGTAATCGGGATATGCCCTCTTGACCTGCCCTAGGCAGTTGCCGTTCTCAAGCCCGTCAAGAATTTCGCGTGCAAGCTTAGCTTCACCGCTATTCTTTCGCAGCTTTGCAATATTGTACCCCGCAATATCTGGTGCAAGCTCGGTCCTGTTGAATAAAACAAGGTTTATTCCGTTATTAAGAAAAGTATCGACGTACTCTCTGTCGAAGCCGTATTTAAAGCACAGATCACCCGAAATTACCGCAGGCGCAGGCTCCTTTGTATCGGCCTTGAATATGTACATATTAAAGTTAATCGGACACTCTTTTCTGCCGGTGGTTATTCGGTAGCTGTTAGGCACGCCCACACCGCCGAGATACATCGGCTCAACCGTGAGAAATTCGGGCTCGGGCGGCATCGTACCGTATTGAAGCTCTATCGCTGTTTTGTATATTTCCGCTCTTCTGCGGCTCCAATCCTCGGCAGACGTCATCCTTGTTCCGTCATCAAAAACAAACGGATCGGGAAGCTCACCGAGCAGCTCGTATTTTTTAATTTGTATAAGATCCTCATGTACCTCTGCCATGGCTGAAATTCTCCTTTTGCCTATTGGAATTCGTGTAAATATATTACATCTGCGTGACGTAAATTTCGCTGAAAGCAAAGGCTGCCTCAAACGTAAATTGAGACAGCACCTTACCGATTATAAAACCTCTGCGAGCTCGTTTTCTATACCAAGATCCCAAGCAAGGCGTGAGAGCACGTATTTGTCTCTTATATCGCCACTGTAGAGGAAAGCTTTTTTTGTAATATCCTTATCTATGCCGAGATAGGAATAATCCTTTTGCAGTGACAGCTTTTCGTAAAGCCCGTCAAGATATTCAAGTGTAGGAAGCTCTTCAGCCGCTATTTCAAGGATCTTGTCATAATTTTCTATGATGAGGTCAAGCCTTGCACGGTGTTTAGCACGGTCAAACTTACCTTCCTTTGCTTCAAGCGATATCATATTCTCAGCACCTTTGCCGAGAAGTGCGCGAAGCTCGGCAGCGCGTGTCTCATAATCAAACGCCTCTGCGTGTGCTAATGCACGCTCTTTATCGGGAACGGTAGCGCGGAGCTTGTCGTAAAGCTTTACAGAAAGATAGGTTGCAATTCCGCACTGAATACCGTGAAAATCGCAGGGCGTACCGAATTCCTCGCTGCGCATATCGAGAATATGGGATATGTAATGCTCACTTCCCGAAGCGGGGCGCGAGATACCCGCGTAATTCATTGCAACGCTGCTTATCGTAAGAGCATCGAATGCGTTTGCTATCGCCTCATCGTCTCCTGCGAGTAAGCCCTCAACGTTCTCCGTGCATTTTTTCAGTGAAAAACGCACAAGCTCGGCTATTCTCTCGCAGTAATATTCACCCACGAGCATTTGACTTATTCTCCATTCGCAAATGCTGACGTATTTTGCAAGCATATCTCCAATACCCGAAACGACCATGCGCTTAGGTGCCGTTTTAATAACGTCGATATCGCCTATAATAACGTCTGCGCTTCTTGAAGGCAAGGATATTTTGAGCCCCTTTTGAACAACGGACGAGGATTGCGAAGCATATCCGTCCATTGACGGAGCCGTAGCAACGATAAGATAGGGAATACCGTAATGAAGCGATACCAGCTTACCGATGTCGTTTATAACACCTGAGCCCACGGCGATGAGAATATCGCAGCCCTCGCAAATGTTTTTGATCGCAAGGTCTATGTATTCCTCATTCGGTAACGGAGACCGCTCGAACATATAGAGCGTGTAGTCAAAGTCGGCAGCGGTAAGTATTGCCTCAACCTTGGTACCTGCGACCCTGTGGGTATTTTCATCGCAAATAACGTACGCACGCTTTGCGTTAAATTTAGAGATGTACTCGGGAATATTCTTTAAAATGTCATGCCCGGAGTAAATATCCGAGCCAAAGGTGTGCTGCTTGCCGCAAGGGCAGGCACCCTCAAATTTTTTCAAGAGATTTATCATAATATCGCCCCTTTCGTTTGACGGATATATTATATAGCATTTTTATTAAATTGTCAATAAAAAATTTAGCTCTTTTCCTCGGGCATCCTTGCATTTTCCCGTGTGATGTGCTAAAATATAAAAAGAATACTATAACGGAGATTTCTTATGCATATATTTTTAATAAGGCACGGTGAATCGGTTGCCAACGTAGGGCAGAATTACGTAAAAAGGACCCCCGATCATCTTGTTTCGCTTACCGAGCGAGGCAAGGAGCAGGCGAGAGAGGGCGGAGTATGGCTCAGGGAGTATTGTAACGGGCAGGGTATAGATCTCTCACGTGCAAGAATATGGCGGAGCCCGTTTCTTCGCACACGGCAAACTTCCGAGGAATTCAATAAGGCTCTAGGCATCTCGGATATACGCGAGGATATAACGTTAACCGAGCAGCAGTACGGTCTGTTTGACTCAATTCCTTATGAAAAGTGGGGTGAGCTGTATCCGCGCGAGTTTGAGGAATATTCGCGTCAAATGGCAAACTTCGGAAAATTTTATGCAAGGCTACCCCTTGGAGAAAGCCCCTTTGACGTTGCGATACGCATACATCAGTTTATGGGCACGATATACAGGGATTATGAAAAGCACGGAATAGATACGCTATTTGTGTTCACGCACGGAACAACTATGAGAACGTTCCTTATGAGGTGGTTTCACTATTCTCCCGAATGGTATCATGAGGAACGCAATCCCGGGAATTGCAAAATAAGAGAAATAATAGATAGCCGCGATTTGGGTTATATAAACTAAAAAATGTAAAAAGCGAAGAGGAAGTTGTTGAACGTCTCTTCGCTTTTTGTCAGCGGTCATTCAACCGCGCTGATAAGTGCCGATACACCGTCCGCTATAAGCAGAATTCCTATGATGATGAAGAACCAGTCGAGCATAAGCCATTTGCTCACTATAAGCATAATTCCGAGTGCAAGCGTCAGCACAGCGTATATCATACCGCGCACGGCTCTCGCTTCTGCAGATGCAATAAGAAGCATAATACCGCGAACAACCGAAGCAACACCGCATATTATGAGAATGATCTCAATAAACAGCCAACCGCCGAGGATTATAAGAACACCGATAGCAATGTTTATGATACCTGCCGCTGTATTTCGCCGAACAAGCTCAACAATGCCTATGACGATAAAGTATATTCCTGCGGCAGTAAGCAGCCAGTTGAGTACCGTTGCCTTGAAAATACAGAGCAAAACACCGAGAAGTATGTAGATAAGAGCTGTGAATAATGCGGAACTGTTTTTTGAATTCATAATTTACTCCATTCTTTAAAATAAATTCGCCGGGAACCGTATTTTATCACCGACAAACTTTTTTGTCAATAATATTTCGAAAAAAATAGTACCGAAAAAATCAATTGTTGAAAAAAGTTGGTTTTGAGATCTGTATAATGAACAATTTGCATATTTTTTGCAAGTCAAATATATTGGATTTGCACAAATCTTAAAAAATCTTAAAAAAATCGACAAATGTTAACAATTTTAAGTTGACAACGCAGATCTTATTTGATAAAATGTATGTGTAAAAGTTTAAAAACAGTATATTTTCAGGTTGGTGCAATGAAAAATTTTTTGAAAAGAAATAAGCGTGCGCTTGTTTATTTTGGCTTGATGACAGCCTTTATAGTGGCTTTGTCGATAGTTTCGGTGTTTGTGCTTAAAGCTATCGGAATCATATATGTAAATGGAGACGAGATAACGTTCAACGTTGATATGTTTGACGATTTTAAGGCCTCCTGGTACGGTTGGATAATATTCATCCTTTTGCAAACCGTGCTCAGCATGCTCCTTTGCGTTATTCCGGGGGCATCAATGGCGTTTATCCTGCTGAGTCAGTCGTTATATGCTATTCCGTGGCAGGCATTTCTTCTCTCGTTTGTAAGCGTTATGATAGCAAGCATGACAATGTATCTTATCGGAAGATTTGGCGGATACAGAATATGTGCAATGCTTCTCGGCGAGGAGGATTGCGAGAGGTCTCTCGGTCTTTTGCGTGATAAAGGAACCGTTTTCTTCCCACTTATGATGATGTTCCCGATATTCCCCGATGATGCTCTTGTAATGATAGCGGGAACAATGAGAATGTCTCTTAAATGGTTTGTTCCGTCAATAATAATTGGCAGAGGTATAGGTATAGCAACGATAATCTTCGGTCTTTCAATAGTACCCTTTGATAAGTTTACCTCACCTATTCATTGGATAATATTCATAATAGTATGTCTCGCTCTCGTTATAGCGATATTCTCTATGGCGAATAAGCTTAATAAATTTCTTGAGAGCCACAAGCATAATTCCGAGGAGACGGGAGCAAATGAGGTCGCTGCCTCGGATGAGGACGAAGCTTCTCATGCTACGGCAGAGGATAATTCTGCTGCGGATAACTCCGAGAGCGTATGATATGAATGAATAAAGAGCCTGAGGCGCATTTTGCCGTCGTATTTCAAGGCTCTTTATTTTTTTGTACTTAACACTTGAAAAGCGCAGGAATATTTGGTATACTGTTTGAAAATGAAACAAAGGGGGAGCGGCGAATGAAAGCATCGCGTACACTTAGCGTATTGTCAGGCTCAACGATAAAAATAATCGCCTGCATACTTATGGCTGTTGACCATATAGGGCTCGTTCTTTTCCCGAAAATATGGATATTCCGTGCGATAGGTCGTCTCGCCTTCCCGGTATTCGCGTATTTTATTGCTGAGGGCTGTCGGTACACAAGGCATAAGCAGCGTCACTTTTTCGGCATTTTTGCTGTCGGAATGATATATCTTATCTTCTATTATCTATACACGGGTACGCTCTTTTGCAGTATTTTCCTTACCTTTTCGGTTTCAATACTGTTTATTTACCTTATGCACTTTCTTAAAAAATGGTGCTGTAGCGAATTTAAAGTATACAAACCTTTTCTGTCAGCACTTGCATTTATGGTTGCCCTCGGTGCCGCATACTTTTTGTTCTCTTCGGTAAGCTTTGATTACGGATTTTTCGGAATGCTGGCTCCCGTTGCCGTGAGTATTTTTGATTTTGAGGGGATCGAACAGCCTGTCGCTATCGCACGCCTCGGCTGTAAGCCCGTAAAGCTGCTCCTGCTTACCGTATCACTTATTCCTCTGTGCCTTGATAATAAGCACGGGGTTATCCCGTTGCCCGGATTTTCGCTTCCGATACAGTACTTGTGCCTTTTGGCAATACCGATACTTTGTCTTTATAACGGAAAAGCAGGCAACAAACGGTTGAAATACGCGTTTTATATTTTCTATCCGTTGCATCTTGCACTGATAGAAGCGGTTGCAATGATAATATCTGTTTTCAAATAAGAGGACTGCCCACGAATCTGAGCAGTCCCCTTGTTTTATTTGACGAGCCTCAAGGTCTCAATAGCAAAGTTTTTGATTGGCAATTCTACCGTTCCGTCACAGATTGGGAGCTCTTTTATCGGAGTCTCCGTCAGATCGGTAAGGTATGCTTTTTGGAATTTTTCTCCGAGGTGGATATGAGCGGTGGTTTTTCCACCGTGAGCCTCGTAAAGTCTTACTATAACGTCATCGTTATCCTCAGCACGCTTTACACCCTCTATGATGACCGAAGCCTCCTCTACCGATACGAGAGAATAATTTTCGGGCAAAGCGCCGCAGCTCTTGTCGATCTCAAGCACCTCGGCGGGCTGATTGAGGCAATATGCTTCGTTTATAACGTTTGCATCCTGCAAGCTTCCCTTGTGAGGAAGAATTGAAACGGTGAAATTGTGTTCACCGAGGTCTGCATTGGGATTGGGCCATGCGGGTCCGCGTAAGCAGGTAACGGTTATGAGATTTTCGTTTACAGAATGTCCGTATTTTGAATCATTCATTACAGCAACTCCGTAGCCGCACTCCGAGATGTCAACCCACTTGTGCGCGCATACCTCAAATTTTGCCTCCTCCCAGCTTGTATTTCTGCTTGTCGGGCGTGAGGTATGACCGTACTGTATCTCAAAGCTTGCACTTGCCGCATGGATATCAACAGGGAAGTGCAGCTTCATTACCTGATGTCGCTCTTTCCAATCAACCCTCATGTCAATATCTATTCTCGGTGAACCGTTGTAGATCCATACGGTTTTTATAACAGTAGAGGCCATGTAAGATGAGGTATATCTGAGACCTATCCTGTCACCGTCGGAGATAAGCTCTTCCTCTGCATTATCGAGATAATAGGATTTTGTTGTATGGTCGCGATCAAGCTCCCATGCATCGTATTCGTGAGGGTAGTCCTCGTAGAATTTTATCTCTGCCGCCGAGCCCGAGAGCACCTCGCGCCCGCAGCTCTTATCTATGATAGAGGTGATGTTGCCCATATCGTCAAGCGTTATTTTGTAGAGCGAGTTTTCCATGTATCCGTGGGTCAGCACAAGCTCGACCTTGTGTTCCGTGTGGGATATTACGCTGTATCCGAGTGCCGGCACGGTATTTTCCGTTACGTAACACTTACCGTCAACTCTTATAATGGCACGGCGAGGGAAACCGAGCGGATTGTAAACGAGTATTCCGCCATCGGTATTTATCCGTTTTGCAAGAGCACCCAGCTTTCTTGCGGTGATAGCGCCAATCGAAGCAAATACCTCCTTATAATCCTTATCGCTGTCAATATATACCTGCTCTATAGACGAGCCGGGAAGTATATCATGGAACTGTGCGTGCAGCACCTTCAGCCATGCTGCATCGATGGCATCCTTTTCGTAGCTGCCGCCACTCAGCATATCTGTGACGCAAAGAGCCTCGCATTTTTCAAGTGCGAATTCTGCGCGGCGGTTGTCGCGCTTGTTATTGGCAGCCGTGGTATAGGTTCCCCTGTGGAATTCAAGATAAAGCTCGCCTATCCACTTAGGCATCTTGCGCAGCTTCTTTGCGTTTTCCGAAAACTCCGCTTCAAGCTCTTTCATGTAAGGATAGATAAATTCGCTCTTTGCTACAGGGAGCCCCGGGAGACCTTTCATAAGTCTTCGCAACTTTTCTATCATCTCCTTGGTGGGGCCGCCGCCACCGTCACCGAAGCCGTAGGTATTGAGAGCTGCAGAGGTGTAAGCCTTTTGCTGCTGTCTCTCGTAAGTTCCGTAAATGAATGCAGGATCGTTGTTTCCAACGTAAGTAGTCCTACGCCCGGGATTGCCGCCCTTGGGAATTTTTTGACCTGTTATAAAAGCGGAGAATATCTCCGTACCGTCGATACCTTGCCACATAAATGTGTCATAAGGTAAAGTATTGGTATCATTCCAGCTTATTTTAGACGTAATGAAGTAGTCAACGCCTGATTTTTTTAGTATCTGAGGCATGGCTGCACTGTAACCGAAAACGTCAGGCAGGAAGAGCACGTGATTTTCGGTTCCGAATTCGTTTTTGAAGAATTTTTTTCCGTAAAGCACCTGGCGCACGATGCTCTCTCCCGATGAAAGGTTACAGTCACATTCAACGAACATCGCGCCCTCAGGCTCCCATCTGCCCGCCTTGGCAAGCTGTTGCACCTCAGCGAATTTTTCTGGTGCGCTCTCTTTGAGGTATCTGTAAAGCTCGGGCTGTGAAAGCATGAATTTATATTCGGGATATTTTTTCATGAGTGCTACCACTGTGGATGCACTCGTCTGTATTTTATCGCGTGTAACTCGCCTGTCCCAACGCCATTCAACGTCTATATGAGTGTGTCCTATGCAGTTGACGGTGGGCTTGCCCTCGGTTGAGCACATCTTGCCGTAATACTCACTCTTTATATAAGCGAGTGCGCGGTCAACACTCTCAAAGAAGGCGGCAGAGCCTATTGTGCGGAAGTCTATTATATTGGCACATTCCTCAAGAACCCGTGTCGTATCGGCAAATTCGCGGCTGCGCTCGGCATAAACGTCGCGGCATGCCTCATAGGGAACGAGCATGTCGTAGTAAAGCTCTTCGACTGCGGTGTATACGGCAATCACGCTGTGGCGCACCTTGAAATCCGAATGCTCCCCGGTGTAGCAGTAATTGTACATATCGTAGTGAGTATCGGGATCAAGCAGTATGTGCTTGTGATTTACGTCAATTCCGTGCGCCATTTTACCGTTGAGATAGATTATCGACTGCGGATTGGTCGCATCCCATCCTTGCACTCCCGTATCTATCTCCAGATAGTATTCAATACCGTTTTGTGCGCTCGGTGTATCAAAGCTGCCGTGTATCCAATAGTGGCTGTAGCTGTTGCGGCAGAAGGCTTCGGGAGAGTAGCCCTCTGTGGGCGGTGTGTTTGATGCCTTGAAATCACTTTCGACCGAGGAAAGGTCAGAGAGGTCAAAAAGTCTTTTTGACACAGCATCCCTGAGCGTCTCTGTAGTCATTTTCAGCTTGTGCATAGCGTTACTCATAAAAACATCCTTTCAAGTAAATTTAATATCTGAAATAATTTTATCATAAACTCTATTGAAATTCTATCATTATTGTGATATAATCGCAATATGATATGGCATATTTATTATATAAATGTGGCATAACCAATATCAACTATTGTGATATGGAGGAATTATGGCAAAGCTTCTTGAGGCGCACCGCTTCGTAGATATGGAGACCGAATGTTCATACAGATACGTAAACAGCGGAACAGAATATTTCAAAGAGCACACGCATGATTATTACGAGATATTCATTATGCTTGAGGGCTCGGCTCTTCATTCCGTAAACGGAGAAAATCGGGTTCTCAATACCTTTGATGCCGTTTTTGTCCGAGCGAGTGACACTCACAACTACTCACATATCAGCGAGGATGCGTTCTCCTTTTTAAATCTTACGTTTACCAAGGGAACTCTTGATGCGATATTTTCTTATCTTTCCGAGGGATATCCCAAGCGTGCTCTCATGAATTCCAGGCTTTCTCCGACGGTGCATCTTTCAGCCGCAGAATTTCAAGACCTAGAGCGTGAAATGGAGAAAATAAGAGCCATAGCTCCAAAGGATGCGGCAAAGAGAAAAACAGCGATACGCATACTGCTGATAAAGCTTTTTTCGGATGTGTTTTATCAGTTTGACTCCTCTGAAAAGCAGGCTCCGGATTGGCTTGTGTCACTGACGGAAAAAATGCGAGGGGAAATGCGCTTTGCAGACGGTATATCGGGAATGGTAGAGCTTTCGGGTAAAAGCCGCGAGCATCTTACTCGCTCTATAAAAAAATACCTCGGTAAAACACCGAGTGAGTTTATAAACGAGCTGCGCCTTAATTACGTTGCCAACATGCTGCGCAATTCAAACCACAGCATAATCGACGTAATATTTGAGTCCGGCTTCAATACGGTCGGTTACGCATACGCTCTTTTCAAAAAACTGTACGGAATGAGTATGGCGGAATACCGAAAGCTGCACAGCGAGTAATTTTTTGCAGACCGATAAAAAGAGGTAGAGGTACCGAATACAATACCTCTACCCGTTTGGTTATGTTGACTCAATCAGATCTGATGAGTATGCATTACAACCCACTGCTTCATCTTTATGCTAAGCCAGAAGCCGTAGATACCGATAGTTACAATTGTGAGAAGGAACCACTTGATGTAGTTGCCGAAGAGCTGAGCACCGTTGCCGTCAAACGTGAGGTTGTGACCGTCAATAATAGTGTGCTCTGCATACCATTTTTCCTTCATGCAAATAGCCCAGGGGGCACCGATGCCGAGTGTGATGACAGTGATGATCACCTGAAGGATTCCGATGCCGATTAGCCCGAGAAGACCGCCTGTGAATTTTGATTCGCCCATAATGACTCTCCTTGTTGGAAGTATTCGGTTATGTACCGTTAGGAATAGTGTAACATATCCTTAACATATTGTCAATATTTTTTAAAAACACACGGTGGCAATTTTGTACACTATTTGTTGAAATAATGCCTCGGATGTGTTAAAATATCCAATGGAACAGATTGTGAGGGAAATTATATGAGAATAGATAAATTTTTGTCCGAGCTGGGAATTGCATCCAGAAAAGAAGCCGCCTTGATTGCGAAGCGAGGCGGAGTGCTGATTAACGGAAAGGCGGAAAAGGACGTGTCGCGGCATATAGACCCCGAGCGTGACGCGGTCATTTACCTTGGCAAAGAAATACGGTATGAGAAATACACGTACGTTATGTTGAATAAGCCCGAGGGGTACGTCAGCGCAACGGAGGATACGAGATTGCCCGTTGTAACCGAGCTTTTGTCACCCGAGCTTCAGCGGCGCGAGCTGTTCCCGGTAGGCAGGCTTGACAGAGATACGGTAGGCTTGATGATACTCACGAATAACGGTCAGCTGGCGCATACGCTCCTCTCGCCTAAGCACCACGTTGAGAAAAAATATTATTTTCGCTCTGACGTACCTCTGCCAGATGGCGCGGAGGAAAGCTTTATGACGGGTGTAGTCCTTGCTGACGGTTACGAGTGCAAGGAGGCGTCGATAACGCTTGATCCCGGCAGAGCAAGCGGAATTATAACACTCACAGAGGGTAAATATCATCAGATCAAGCGAATGATAGCATCGCTCGGTGCATCCGTGATCTATCTTGAACGCATTGAATTCGCATCCATTCCGCTTGATAGGAGCCTTCTGCGCGGTGAGTGGAGATACCTCACCGAGGATGAGATAGCAAAGCTTGAAAAAACAAAATGAAACACATTTGAAAAAAGTGCTTTACAAATGCAAAAAAATGTGGTAAAATAGCTTTCGGTAATTTTTCAGGTAAGGAGACAGAAATGAATATTAACGAAACACTGGCAAAAGAATTTAACATAACCGTAGATCAGGTTGAGAAAACGGTTGCGCTCATTGATGAGGGAAATACCATTCCCTTTATTTCGCGTTACCGTAAAGAGGTAACGGGAAGTCTTGACGATACCGTGCTCCGTGATCTTTTTGATAGACTTACGTACCTGCGCAAGCTTGAGGAGCGCCGCGAGGAGATCAGCGGACTTATCGAGGCTCAGGAAAAGCTTACTCCCGAAATAACTCTCGCTCTGCAAGCATCCACGTCTCTCGTAGAGCTTGAAGATATATACCGTCCGTTCAAGCCCAAGCGTACCACAAGAGCATCCATTGCAAGGGCAAAGGGGCTGGAGCCTCTCGCAAATTACATCATGGAGCAAAGAGACTCCTACGAAACACCCATCGTTGTATATGCCGAGCAGTTTATATCGAACGAGGAGGGCAAAGAGGTGCCCGACGTTGATGCGGCACTTCAAGGCGCATCCGACATCACCGCAGAGGATATATCCAACAATGCCGAGATAAGAAAGCTTTTGCGCGAATTCACTATGGCAAACGGCTCTATTACAACAAAGGGTACTACGGAAGAGACCTCGGTTTATGAGAATTACTATGATTTCTCCGAGCCTATTAAAAAGCTTAAAGGCCACAGAGTTCTCGCTATAAACAGAGGAGAGAACGAAGAGTTCCTCAAGGTTTCCGTAACTCTTCCCGTGGAGGACGGAATTGCTCAGCTTGTCTCAAAGGTTATAACCAATAAGAAGTCTCCCGCTGTTCCGTTTATTATGAAGACGATCACCGATGCTTACGACCGTCTGTTATTCCCCGCAATCGAAAGAGAGATAAGAACAGCCCTGTTCGATGATGCATCCGAGGGCGCACTCAAGGTATTCTCCGAAAACCTCAGAAACCTGCTTCTCGCATCTCCTATCAAGGGCAAAACGGTTCTTGGATACGACCCCGGCTATGCACACGGCTGTAAGCTTGCCGTAGTTGATAAAACCGGTAAAGTGCTTGATACTGCGGTTATCTATCCCGTAAAGCCGAGAGAGGATATAGATCGCTCCCGCGCTATCGTTCTTCGTCTTATCACAAGACACAACGTTGATATTGTTGCTATAGGTAACGGTACCGCATCCCGTGAGTCCGAGAAGTTTATCGCAGATACTCTGCGCGATCCCTCTTGCCCCAAGGGCGTTAAGTACACCATAGTATCCGAGGCAGGCGCGAGCGTATACTCAGCTTCCAAGGTGGCAACAGAGGAATTCCCCGATTATGACGTAATGCAGAGAAGTGCTATTTCTATAGCGAGAAGGCTTCAGGACCCCCTGGCTGAGCTTGTTAAGATCGAGCCCAAGGCTATCGGAGTAGGTCAGTATCAGCACGATATGAAGCAGGCAAGGCTTACCGAGGCTCTCGGAGGCGTTGTTGAGGACTGCGTTAACGCTGTCGGTGTTGACATCAATACAGCATCCTACTCGCTTCTTTCCTACGTATCGGGAATAAACATGACCGCTGCAAAGAATATTGTCGCTTTCCGTGAGGCAAACGGTGAGTTCAAACGCCGTTCTCAGCTTCTCAAGGTTCCCAAGATAGGCGATAAGGCATACACGCAGTGCGCAGGCTTCCTTCGTATCCCCGGCGCACAGGACGTGCTTGATTCCACAGGCGTTCACCCCGAGTCCTATGCTATTGCAGAGGAGCTTCTTCATCGCTTCGGCTTCAGCACCGAGGACGTAAGAGGCGGCAATCTTGTTCTTCTGCGCCCCAAGGCAACTCAGTACGGCATTGCGAAGCTTGCTCGCGAGCTTGGCTGCGGTGAGCCCACCCTTGAGGATATTATTTCCGAGCTTGAGAAGCCCGGCAGAGATATTCGTGACGATGCACCCGCTCCCGTTCTTTCAACAGACGTTCTTGACATAAACGATCTGACACAGGGCATGCAGCTCAAAGGCACCGTGCGTAACGTTGTTGATTTCGGTTGCTTTGTTGATATCGGTGTACATCATGACGGACTTCTTCATATTTCCGAAATGTCCGATAAATACATCAAGCATCCCTCGGAGCTCTTTAAAACAGGAGATATAATCGAGGTTCGCATCAAGGACGTAAACGTAGAAAAACACAGAATTTCTCTTACCAGAAAAGGTATGAACTGAATATAACAATAGGGTCGGATGTAAAAACGCATCTGACCCTAATTGTTTTACTGTTTTGAATGATTTTATTAGATATTAGATTTTAGAAAAATCGATCGGTTGTTTCCTGAATTGATATAACGGTACAAAGAAAAGCATAGGTATTAACGGTAACAGTATCCGGAATATATACCGTTTTTACGTTCTTGTTAGTAAAAGCGCAGGGATATATTTCATAGTTTACCCCGTTGAAATTATTTGGCAACGTTATTTCCTGTGAAGTTCCCGTGTAGTCAACCAAAAAACATTGAGTTTCGTTTTTCCAGAACACAAATCCGTCATCGGTTTCATACAATTCGGAATTTGCATAATCGCCCTGGATGCTTACCTTTGGGGAAATATTTCCGTGTATTGCGTTTTTGAAAAATGATTTGACGTCGAGAATTGAAAAATTGATTACTTCAATAATACTATCGCAATCTCTAAAGGCATCTCTTCCGATTTTTGACAATCTATACGTTAGCTCTACGAATTTCAGATGTAGGCAGCTGAAAAATGCTTTATCACCAATCGTTTCGCACTTTGAATTTTCTTCAAAACTTACCTTAACGATACCGTTATCTCCGTTTTCATATTGAAGGGCACTTTCGTACGTACCTTGAGCGAATAAATAATTTGGAATAACGCAAACCGATTTTCCGATTACGATATGAGCTCCGTACTCTCCTGTTTGTGCGAACGGTAACGTGTCGTAAGAGAGATTCATCATATTTTCCGCATTAAAATAAATGGTTTTAACGCTTTTACAATATGCGAATGCTTTTTCGCCTAATGATACAATTGATTCCGGTATTGTTATTTGCGACAATTGGGACGACGTAAAGGCATAATGACCGATTCGTTTGCAAGAACTCTCTGCATCGAAAATTATCTCTTTTACATTTGCTGAACTTTGGTAAAAAACAAAATCGGGAATTGCTGAACAATTTTTATCGACGGTAAATCTGATTCCTTTATTATCTATGACGACATTGTAAAAAATATAGTTACTTTTCGAAAAATCTTTTATCGCTTGGGCATTGAAAAATATATTCTCGATTTGTGTGCAGTTATAAAAGGCACCTGAACCTATGTTTTCAGGAATAACAATAGATTTTAGCTTTGTGCAATCCTCAAAAGCGCGCATATCAATTTCTTTTACCGGAAGTCTCTCGTGCTGATTGGGGATATTTAGATTTTCACCCCCAAACGAACCGATGCCCGTAACGGTGTAGTATGAGCCCGTTTCGTCAAGTGAGTATGATAAACCTTGACTCTCGTTATCGGAAATTGTTTCGTTTGAATTGTCAGTATTTGTATTGTCACTATCGTTATCATTGCTTTCTTCATTAATATCGGAATTATAGTTTTCGTTTTCTTTACACGCTAACAAGATCGGTAATAACGATAACAAAAGTGTGCCGCATAAAATAAAACTAATAATTTTTTCATATTAAACCTCGCACGTGATTTGTTAAGTTAAAATCTAATTATTCTAAAATAGCGAGGGATATTAAACAATTGATAAAAAAGTACAGCGTATGACGGTTGCTATTCCGTCATGCGCTTTTATTGTGCATAATTAAAAAGTTTTAAAAAAATTAACACAAAGCCGAAATTGTGTGATATAATATATATAATATGTAATTTCGGGGAGTGCTTTTTCAATGTTCGGTTACGTAAAGCCTGTGCAAGGCGAGCTTCTTGTTAAGGAATATGAGTTCTACCGTGCAACCTATTGCGGTGTATGCCGTTCAATGAAAGCACTGACGGGCGGACTTTCAAACGTTCTTCATAGCTATGACAGTGTTTTTCTTGCACTTGTTCGCATGCTTTTCATCCCCGAGGGGCAGATAGGAGCCTCAGCGCAAAGATGCATCGCGCATCCTGCGAAGAAAAAGGGAATGCTGAATCGCAATGATGCAACCGACTATACGGCACGCTCGTTTGCGATACTCACCTATTACAAGCTGCGTGATGATATAAATGACGAAAAGCTCGGAAAGCGCATATTGACAAATCTGCTTTGTCCTATATTTGCGAGTGCAAAAAACAAAGCGGCAATGAAAAATATCGCAGATACGTGCGCGGAAAAGCTGTTGGCAATATCGGAGCTTGAGAGGGAAGGGTGCAAAAGCGTTGATAAGCCCGCGGCGCTTTTCGGAGAGCTGCTCGGAGCTATCTTTTCCGAGGGGCTTTCGGGCAGTGATGCCCAAATAACCTATCAGTGCGGCTATCATCTCGGTAAATTTATCTATGCTGCAGATGCAGCGGAGGATTATGAAAAGGACAGAAAAAGCGGAAGCTACAATCCGTACGTTGAGCTTTACGAGGGTGCGGAGCTTACCTCCGAGAATAAGCAAACGATAAAATGCGCACTGCTGCTTGAATGTAAGAATATCGAGCTGGCGGTAAATCTTTTACCGTTCGGTAACAAGCATACAATTGAAAATATAATCAACAATATAATTTACCTCGGACTTCCGAAGAGAATAGAATTTCTCGATAAAGCAGGCGAGGATAATGAAGGAGGCAAAAGCGAGACAAATGAAAGAAACAGCTAATAATCGCGACCCTTATGAAATACTCGGTGTAAGTCCGAGTGCCTCGGATGAGGAAATAAAAAATGCCTATCGCACACTTGTAAAGAAATATCATCCCGATGGATATGACAATAATCCTCTTCAGGATCTTGCCACCGATAAGATGAAAGAGATAAACTGGGCGTATGACGAGATACAGCGCATGCGTGCAGAGGCAAGAAACAATCCCTATTCGGGCAAAGGCACCTATTACGGTGGATATCAGAGTACAGGCGACGGTGCGAATTACGGTAGCGCGAGCGTTGACCCGATATACGCGGAAATACGCGCGGATATCAACAGCAGAAAGTTCCTTGATGCCGAAAGAAAGCTGCTTAACATTGAGCCTGCACTTAGGGTCGCGGAATGGCATTATCTGATAAGCCTTGTTCTCATGAGCAGAAAAAACGGTGCGGATGCTATGCGAGAGCTTGAAATAGCATGCAGCCTTGATCCGTCAAATATGGAATACCAGAAGGCAAAGGAAATGTTCAACACAAATGCAGGTGCTTACGGAAACACGTATTACGGCTCCGCAAATACCTCAGGACGCCGTTATCACGGCAGAACGTCAACAGATGAGGCATGCGATTGCTGCACAAATCTGCTCTGTCTTGATTGCCTTTGCGAATGTATGGGCGGCGACCTTATAGCTTGCTGCTGAGAATATGAAACAAACTAAAAAGCTTACGGTCAGCGCAATGTCTATGGCATTGACTGTCGTGTTCATGTCGCTCGGTGCGTTTGTTGAGGTGCTTGACCTTACCGCCGCCGCGCTTTGCTCTGTGATAATGATGTTCGTCTTTATCGAGGTGGGCAAGCCCTATACCTTTTGTGTATGGCTCGGTGCATCGTTGCTTGGCGCGGTGCTCCTGCCGCACAGCTTCGTATGGATATCCTATCTTCTGGTTTTTGGAATATATCCAATAATCAAGTCGTACGTTGAGCGCACGAAGCGTCCGCTTTGGATAGTGCTGAAATTTGTATATTTCAACGCTTGCGCAATTCTCATGATCCTTGCATCGGAATACATTCTGGGCGTTCCGTTCTTCACAAACGATCTGAATATTCCGCTGCTTGAAGATAACACGTATATATTGCAAGCGGTAATATATATTCTGCTTATTGCGGCAATGTTTGTGTACGACGTATTTATGACATTTGCGGCTAGGTTTTATTTTGTAACCCTGCGTCAAAGAATACAGAAAATTTTAAAATGATTTATAACACTTTAAGGAATTGATTTATGACAAAGGTTGGTTTTGTATCGCTCGGCTGCTCCAAAAATCTTGTGGATACCGAGGTTATGCTGAGAACTCTGTACGATGCGGGCTTTGAGCTCACACCCGATGAGGCGGAGGCAGAAATAATAGTTATAAACACTTGCGGCTTTATCGAGAGCGCAAAGCGTGAGTCTATTGATAACATACTTGACGTCTCGCGCTTGAAGCAGGACGGTAAGTGCAAATATATCATCGCAACAGGCTGTCTTGTAGAAAGATACCGTGAGGACGTAATGCGCGAGCTTCCCGAGGTGGATGCGCTTATCGGTGTCGGAAGTCTTTCGCATATTGCCGAGGCATGTCGGGCGGTGCTTCGCGGCGAGAAATATATTTCCTTTGACGATAAGGAGAAAAGTTCTCTCGGGGGCGAAAGAATACTCACTACCGAGGAGCACACGGCATATCTCAAAATTGCCGAGGGCTGCGATAACAGATGCACCTACTGTGCAATACCTCTCATAAGGGGTAAGCTCCGTTCAAGAACTGTTGAGGATATAGTAAAAGAGGCAAAGGATCTTGAAGCACTCGGTGTTAAGGAGCTGAACCTCATCGCTCAGGACACCTCGCGTTACGGGCTTGATCTCTACGGAAAGCTGAGTCTTGCCGAGCTTGTGAGGGCAATAACAAAGGAAACGAATATTCCGTGGATAAGGCTACTGTATTGCTATCCCGATAAGATAACTGATGAGCTTATCGAAGAGCTGCGAACGAATGACAGACTCTTGAAATACATGGATATTCCGATACAGCACATATCGGATACCGTTCTGAAAAGAATGAATCGCCACGGTGATAAAGCCGAGATAATAAAAACGGTAGAGAAGCTACGCGAACGTGTTCCGGGAATAGTTCTCCGTACAACCGCTATGGTAGGCTTCCCCGGGGAGACCGAGGATGATTTCGCTGAGCTTTGCGAATTTATCAAGGAAGCAAGGTTTGAGCATTTCGGTGCGTTTACATATTCTCCCGAGGAGGGAACCGCCGCAGCGGAATATGAGCAAACGGTGGATGAGCAAACAAAGCAGGACAGATATGATATCCTGATGCAAACTCAGCTTACCGTCAATGAAGAGATAATAGAAGAGCTCGTTGGCAAGACTGTTACCGTCCTATGCGACGGATTTGATACAATAGCCGATATCTATTACGGCAGGACCTACCGCGATGCTCCCGACGTTGACGGTAGGGTATATTTCAAGTCAACAAGACCGATTTCCACCGGAGACTTTGTTGAGGTAGAAATACATGAAGCGCTTGACTACGATCTTATCGGTCAGGCAATCATAGATAATAACTGAAAGGATCGACTTTAAAATGAAAAAATCACCCATTCTCAACGTACCGAATACACTTTCATTTATAAGAGTATTGCTTGTTCCCGCATTTGTTGTAGCTTTGATTTTCATGCGTGATATCGAAATATGGGGCATAGTAGTTTCAGCAGTTCTCTATGGCTTGACCGCTCTTACCGATATGCTTGACGGTAAAATAGCAAGAAAATACGGCTTAGTTACCGATTTCGGTAAATTTATCGACCCCCTTGCAGATAAATTCATGGTTCTCGGCTCCATGCTCGCCATTCTCGCTTGGATGTTCCTTCGCGGTGAGACTCTCTTGGGCATGATATTCGTATGGCTCGTTCTCATAATTCTCTTCCGCGAGCTTGGAGTAACAAGTCTCAGGCTTGTAGTTGCAGGCAAGAAGAAAAAGGTTGACCTTGCCGCAAACATGATGGGCAAGCTCAAAACCGTATCTCAGATGGTCGGTACCGTTGTTATCATAGTTGAGCCTATCATTCCGTTCTTCTCCGAAAATCACATTCTCTCATACGTATGTATGGCAATAATGGCGTTTACAACCATAGCCTCAGGCTGGAATTACTTTGTCGGCTATCTGCCCTACGTTGTAGCCACCGATGAAGAGGAATGATTTTAATTCCCACACGTCTATATTAACAGCGGCACTGCCGCGAAGCACCCCCGAGCAGCTTTTAGTCGTCTCGGGGGCTTTTCAATACCCATTTAAAAATTTTGTCCGATAATGCAATAAATACCAATTGACTTTGCGTTAAAATATTTTCTTTTTTGTGAATAATAATTTCTCTTTCTGTGGAAAATACAAGCAGTAATTCATAAGAAAGGAATTTAAAATGGAAAAGAAATTCAAGTTCAGCGACAAGTCAGCAGTCTCAAAAATCGTTTATCTTACAGTTGTGGCTATTTTGTGTGTAAGTGCCATTGTTATCGGCATTGTAGCGGCAAACAGCAGAAAGAAAACAGATGTGGAAAATCCCCCCGTAACGGATAATACGGACGGTGGGAACAATACCGATACCGAGCAGGGCGGCTCGGAAAGCAATACCGACGGTGAGGGTAGCGGCAACACAGATACAAAGCCCGAGGTAAAGCCTACGTTCGTCAGTCCCACTGTAGGTACTGTCATCAAATCGCACAGCACGACAGTACCTGTGTTCTCAAATACGCTTGAAGAATGGCGTATTCACACAGGCCTTGACATATCTACAGAAGAGGGCGCAGAGGTGTTTGCAACCTGTGCGGGTGAGGTAACGGGTGTGTATAACGATCCCATGCTCGGACAAACGGTAGAGATCACTCACACCGAAAATCACAAGAGCTATTACTCAAACCTTTCCAAAGAAGGCATTAAGGTAGCCGTAGGTGATACCGTAGAGCAGGGAACGCTTATCGGTACGGTAGGCGATACCTCGGTATCCGAGATAGCGGATGAGGTGCATCTTCACTTTGAGCTTAAAGTGAACGACGTAAGCGTAAATCCCCTCGATTACTTTGCCGAGGACTCTAAAAAAGCATCACTCGGTATAGTAAGCGGCAGTGCTGCATAACCTCTTAACTCTTCATTCTTACCTTTTACTTCATTTCGGGGCTGTCACATTTGGCAAGACCGAAAAAAGTCCGAAAGTAAACAAAAAAGTCTTGATTTATGAAAAATCATAAATGAGACAATAAAAGGTTGAAATCCTGCGGATTTCTTCATTTTAATGGACTTTTTTCTACCGCAGTTTTCGGGGCTCACCGTACGTATGTACGCTTCTCGCCCCGAAGAACCGCGCTTCTTCCTCAAATCTGACCAGCCCCCTCCTTTTATTTTGTTTATGTATTGCTGCAATTTTTACGTACCGTATTGAATTTTCGTTCGGTATATGATAAAATGTATTATATTTCAAGTGAGAAAAGGAACTGAAAAATGACAAACGTTGCAATACTTGGCTTTGGCGTTGTCGGTGGCGGCGTAGCAAAGCTTATTTCGGATAACGAAAAGGAAATAGTATCTCTCGGCGGAGATAAGATCAATATAAAATACATACTGGATCTCTACGATTTTCCCGATTCTCCTTTTGCCGACAGGGTTATTCACGATTATAATATCATATTGAACGATAGCGAGATAACCACCGTTATGGAGGTAATGGGAGGCTCTCACCCTGCATACGAATATACCGTATCCGCACTGAGAGCGGGCAAAAACGTTATTACTTCAAATAAAGAAGTGGTGGCAAAATTCGGTGGCGAATTTTTGAAGCTCGCACGTGAGATGGGCGTAAGCTATCGCTTTGAGGCAGCTGTCGGCGGCGGTATTCCCGTGCTTTCGCCTATAATCAATTGCATAGGGCAGAATAAGGTTTCCGAGGTCAGAGGCATACTCAATGGAACGACCAACTATATCCTCACCGAAATGTTTACCTATGGAAAGAGTTTTAACGATGCTCTTCGCGATGCACAGCAAAAGGGCTACGCGGAAAGCAATCCAGATGCCGATATATTGGGTACAGATGCATGCCGCAAGATAGCAATTCTTACAGCACTTATAACGGGTAAGCTGATACCTACTGAGAATATCCACACCGAGGGTATCACAAGCATACGCGAGGAGGACGTGAAAAACGCAGGCAAGATAGGATGCACGATCAAGCTCGTCGGCAGAGGTATCGTAGGCGAGGGAGCACCCACAGCTCTTGTTGCACCGTTCCTTGTTCCGACTTCAATGCCGCTTTCGGGAGTTATGGGAGTATATAACGCTGTTGAAATAATAGCAGAGCCGCTTGGTGACGTTATGTTTTACGGTCAGGGCGCAGGTGCCGGAGCAACAGCCTCTGCGGTAGTCGGTGATCTTATGCAGGTCATGTGCTCGGGAACGCATTGCCATGCACCCGTGTTTGAAAAATGCACCGAGACAGGCGATTTCGGCAGCTTTGAATGTCGCCATTACGTAGCCTGCTCAAAGGATATATGCGATATCGCTGCTCATATTGAGGGAGCAGAGATGATAGATGCGGATGAGTGTGTATTTATTACGCCTGTTATGAGCGAGCGCGATTTTGAAAAGCTGCTCTCGGAGCTTGGTATTCGGCCTCTTTCTCACATTCGTCTTATTTAAAGAGATTTTCCGACAGGGTCTTGACTCTGTCGGAATTTTTTAGTACCGTACCGACTGATATCACAGTAAGGAAGAATAAAATAGCATCGGTTATAAACACAAGACTTGGCAGCTCCCATATAAGTCCTGCGGCAAAAGATGCAAAAAATGCCGTAAAGTATATCCATTTCCACCGCCTGCCAAAAAGGTAATGCATACAGGTATTGCCGTAGTAATACCAGCAAAGAGTTGTGGAAACCGCAAAAGCTATCAGTGCCAAAAAGAGGATATACCCACCGACACCGCCCGTGTATTGGGCAAAGAGCTGCGAGAGAGCCGTTACGTCGAAGGATTTTTGCTCCGCAGGGAAGCCCAGCAGTATAGTAAAGGCGGTCAGAGAACAGAGTATAACCGTGTCAAAAAGCACTTCAAGAATACCGAAAAACCCGCCTCGGAAAGGATCGTGCGCCTCGCCCGACGTGTGCGAGAATGAAGACGTTCCGGCTCCTGCCTCGTTTGACAAAAGTCCGCGTGCGAAGCCCTCGCGCATTCCGCTTGCAATAAGAAACGCACCCACACCGCCCGAAATCGCGGAAATATCGAATGCAGAGTATATAATATTCGATATTACGTCGCCCAGTCGGTCAGCGTTCGGAATTATCACACAAAGGCAAAGCACGGTGTAGAGGAGTGTAGCTATTGGAATTATTACGGCAACAGCACCCTTTATCCATCCCTTACCGAATACACAGATGGGAATTACGGCAATCATGAGCGGTAAAATCAAATCGGATATCTCAAAGCCTCCGATACCGACGGCGCATGCCCTGATAGCCCCCGATTGAAGCGCAGTTCCCATAGTAAGCGCAAGCGCGAGAGCGAGAGCGGAATATAAGCAAGCCGCCCATCTGCCAAAGCTCTCCTTTACTGCTGTAATTATACCGATCCCCCCACCCGTGTCGGATGAAATAAGCACCTCTGCATATTTAAGAACGGATGAAAATACAGCCGAAACGAGCATCCAGAAAACACTGCCCGCACCGCCGAGTGATATGCCGACAGCTATTCCTACGATGTTTCCAACGCCGAGCGTGCCGGATAAAGCAAGCAGAAGAGAGGCAATGCTGTCGAGTATTTCGGCTCCTTGGAACGCACGCCTCAGGGTCTTTATCGGATGAATGAAGAAAAAAGCCCTCAGCTTTATAAGTAAATATCCGCCCGAAAGTATTATCATAAGCGGCAAAAAAGAACACAAAGACATAAAAACGACCCTCCGCTAAAATTTATGCAAAGGGTCGTAAAGTTATTCGATTTAAAAATTAACGTTCAGCTGCCCGTATATATCTCCGACAAGCTTCATCGTGATCGCGGTATCATTCCAAAGCCGCTCGGCATCATTTCTCGCTCCCGAAACTATATCGCGAAAGGCACTGATCTCATCCGCCATATTATTTGTTACAGTACCGTTTTCCGTAGCGAATGGAATCTCGGAGCCGTCTGTGGAAATTACAGCGTAAGTAGGCTCGTTTATTTTGTCAAAGCAAGCGGTACCGCGCTCGCCCTCAATTCGTGATACGTTTTCACCCTCAACCGTCTTGGAGTAAACTATATCGACCGAAAACTCTCCGTAGCCAAGCCTGATTTCACCGCTGCCGAGAAATCCGTTAGAAAGAAATTCTCCCGAAGCCGAAACCGAGAACGGCTCCCCGAAGAGTGAAACGCAGTAGTGTAAAGGGTATATCCCTATATCCGCAAGCGCGGAGTTTTTCATTTTTGGGTCGAAAGCGTTAAGCACCACTCCCGAAAGAAAGCTGTCGTACCGTGAGGAATATTGGCGGTATTCAAGCCGTGCATGCTTGATTTTTTCGAGCCTCGGCAGATTTTCCTTGATAAATCCGAGCCGCCTGTCAAAGTCGCAGCGCATGGCCTCTATGATTATTCCGCCCGTATTTCTCCTTACCTCGTCAAGGAAAAGAAATTCCCGATAAGTTGCGCATATCATTTTTTCGCAAAGCACCGCAAGCCCTGCCCGAAGTGCCAGGGCGGCCTGCTCGCTGTGGCACTTCGTAGGTGAGGCAATATACACCGCATCGAGCGCACTGTCATTGCACATCTCGCTGTAGCTTGTATACACCTTCTCAATACCGTGCCGTCTCGCAAAGGCACACCCCGTGTCAAGTCCTCTTGAATAAACAGCTCCGATAGTAACTCCCTCGGTAAGCTGTGCTGCCTCTGCAAATCTGTCACTGATAAAATTAGTTCCTACAATAGCGATATTCATATCATAAAACGAATTTTACAATAAAGAATACAACCGCTGCAACGAGAGCAATACCCATGGTCCAGCTGGTTACGGTGTCTAAGATTTTGTTTACTCTTGCTTCCTTTTCATCAAGGGCGCGGTCCTCCTCGGTCTCCAGCATATCGTCCGTCAGCTCAAATTTCTCGCCCTCATCATCAGCCGCTTCGTCCAGGGAAAAATCGTATTCGCCCGCCCGTATTTTGTCAGCGCGCTCCTTTGCCGCCCCGAGCATCTCACCGACAAGCATTATAACGCGCTCCTCACCCGTTTCACCGCGCTCAAGAGCACCCGCAAGCTCACGACAGGAGGTGATTATTGCATCGGGATCTCTTCCCGCAGTCATGGTCTCAACGTTTTTGTCACATTCCTCGCAAATGCATCGGGGAATACCCGCTCCGCTCATAAAGAGTATGGTTGCGGTATTACTGTCAATTTCCTTTTTGCATATACAGCACTTTCCCATTATTTTTTCTCCCCCTTATCGGTGATCTCTCCTCTTATCCCGGCGCGGAAGTACGCAAGGTATTCAGCACGCAGCTCCTTTTGCTCGCGTGCCTCATCCTCGGTAAGAGGACGTGTTTTTGCGAGCCTTGCAAGCTCATTTATCCTGTCGATCTTTTTCTTATCCATTACCGTTCTCCGTTTTCGTTATGATCCTTACTATCGAGTATTATACAGCATCCGAAAGATTTTGTCAAGAAATATTGACTTTTCTTTTAGTATAATGTATAATATTACAGTTAGTATAATGCGGAGGTATGCGATGAAAGATAAAATATCACTTGCAGGAGATCTCGGAAGCGGTAAAAGCACCGTATCGGACATACTTAAAGTTCGCCTAGGTGCGGAATATTATTCAACGGGAGCGATAGTCAGAAGTATTGCACAGAGCCGTGGGATGACGGTCGTTGAGCTGAATAAATACATGGAAACGCATCCCGAAATAGATCATGAGATAGATGATGGGCTTGTTGCCCTGACTGACGTGGACAAGCCGCTAATAATCGACTCGCGAATGGCTTGGCATTTTACCAAGGGTACGTTCAAGGTATACCTCTCAACGGATATTGAAACGAGCGCACTGAGAATAATGAGGGCTAACAGGCAGGGAGAGCATTCCGCCTCGCTTGAGGAAACGATTGCCGATACCCGTGCGCGCCGTGAGAGCGAAAAGAAGCGTTATTTCGAGCAATACGGAGTACATATCAAGGACCTCACAAACTATACGCTCATAGTCGATACGACGGTGGCAACCCCGAACGAGGTCGCAGATTGCATAGTGCGCGGCTTTGAGATGTGGCAGGCGGATAAGAGCTACAGTGAGGCATGCATTTCGCCCGAACGCCTGAATTTCCCGGATACCGAGCCGAATACCGAGCTTGTTGCCGAGCTTTCGGAAAAGCTTGACAAAGGAGAGTCGATCCCCACACCCGAGGTCGTTGAGCTTGACGGAGAGTTTTATCTCGTATCGGGCCTTGAATCGGCAATGGCTTACGCTTTTTCGATGTCTACGTACATATATGCAAAGCTTGTTCGCGGTGATATGCCCCGCGGCGAGTTCGTAAAAATGAAAAATTCACTTTGAGGTAAGAAAATGTTAACTTTAAAAAAGAAAACCGCTATGCTGCTTGCCGATGCGGTAAAGGAAGCCTTCGGTGAGGGGCTGCTCACATCGGAGGAAATATTTGAGATGCTTGAATATCCCCCCGATAAATCCATGGGAGATATAGCTTTGCCGTGCTTCAGACTCTCAAAGAGCCTGAGGAAAGCTCCCCCCATGATAGCCGCGGCTCTTTCCGAAAAAATATCCTGCGAGGAATTTTCGGATATCACAGCTCTCGGCGGCTATCTCAATTTTAAAATAAGTCCCACTGCATTTGCAAAAAGGGTCGTTTCGGATATTGAGCTTGCAGGAGATAAGTACGGCTCACCCATGACGGGCGAGGGCAAGACCGTAATTCTCGACTACTCGTCTCCCAACGTTGCAAAGCCTTTCCATATAGGTCATCTCGGTACTACCGTTATAGGTCATTCGCTGAAGCTGCTCCATGAGTTCGCAGGCTACAAATGCGTAGGAATAAACTACCTTGGAGACTGGGGAACGCAGTTTGGTAAGCTTATCGTGGCTTACAAGAAATGGGGAAGCCGCGAGCAGGTCGAAGCAGGCGGTGTTGACGAGCTTGTTAAGCTTTACGTAAAGATCAACAATGCAATAAAGGAAGAAGAGGAAGCGAGTGCCGCCGAAGATGCCAAGGGCTGCTCTCCGTTAGCCGATGAGTCGCGCGCTGAGTTCGCTAAGCTTGAGCACGGTGATGAAGAAAATCTGGCTCTTTGGCGTTGGTTTGTTTCCGTGAGCCTTGCCGAGTATGAAAAAACCTATAAAATGCTGGGCATCAGCTTTGATAGCTACAAGGGCGAATCCTTCTATACCGACAAGATGCCGGCGCAGGTGCAAAAGCTTCGTGACATGGGCTTGCTTGAAATAGATGACGGTGCTTCGATAGTAAATCTAGATAAATGGAATATGCCCGTATGCCTTATTCTGAAGCGTGACGGAACAACGCTTTATCCCACAAGAGATATTGCCGCAGCGGTTTACCGCAAGCAGGAGTATAACTTCGATAAGGCTATCTACGTTACCGCCGCATCTCAGTCCTTGCATTTTGCTCAGTGGTTCAAGGTCGTTGAGCTTATGGGCTACGATTGGTATGATAAGCTTGTTCACGTGCCCTACGGCACTGTCAGCATAAACGGAGCAAAGCTTGCCACCAGAACGGGAAACGTAATTCTTCTTCGCGACCTCTTTGCAGAGGCTATAAAGAGAGTTTACGATATAACCAAGGAAAAGCATCCCGATGAGGCGGAGTGCATGGAAATATCCGAAAAGGTAGGCGTCGGAGCCGTCATATTCTACTACCTCTCCAATAACAGAATACGCGATATAAACTTCGTTATGGAGGAGGCGTTGTCCTTTGACGGAAATACAGGCCCCTACGCTCAGTATACCTATGCCCGTACCTGCTCTATTATTGAAAAGGCAGGCAGCGTCGGTAAGATGACCGATGCACCGCTCTCAGAGGTAGAGTTTGAGCTTGCAAAAACACTCTCGGTATTCCCCGAGCGTATAAAATCCGCAATAGCGGATTATGAGCCGAGCGTTGTTACAAGATATATCATTGATCTTTGCACAGCGTTCAACCGCTTCTATCACGATTGCAAGATAGCAGCCTGCGAGGACGGGGAGCTTCGTGACAGCCGTCTGGCACTTACCTCTGCAACGAAGCAGGTACTGAGTACCGCACTTCACCTTATCTGCATGCAGAGTCCCGAAAAGATTTAAATTACACAGGAGATAAAAATATGTCAGGACATTCAAAATGGAATAACATCAAGCACAAAAAGGAAAAATCCGATGCCGCAAAGGCTAAGATATTCACCAAAATAGGAAAGGAAATGGCTGTTGCCATAAAGGCAGGCGGCCCCGATCCCAACAACAATAACAAGCTTCGCGACCTTATCGCAAAGGCTAAGGCGAACAACGTACCGAATGAGAACATTCAGCGTACTATAAAGAAGTTCACCGATAACAGTGATATCAACTATGAAGAGATCACCTATGAGGGCTACGGTCCCTCAGGCGTTGCCATAATCGTTGAGACCTCTACCGATAACAGAAACCGTACTGCAGGAAACGTTCGCGCGTGGTTTAACAAATACGGCGGAAACATGGGGCAGAGCGGATGCGTATCATTCATGTTTGAAGAAAAGGGTGTTATCACCATTCTTGATGAGGACGGTGAGATAGACGAGGATAAGATCATGGAGGATGCACTGGAGTGCGGAGCTGAGGACATCAAGTGCGAGGAGGGCGAATTCACTATATACACCACTCCTGCCGATCTTGACGCTGTCCGTGATGCGATCATTGCACTTGGCTATAAGATCGACACGGCTGACGTTGCCAAGGTACCCTCGACCTACGTTGATCTCACAAGTGATGAGGATATAGAGAACATGGAAAAGATGCTCGATAAATTCAACGAGGATGATGACGTAAACGCAGTTTACCACAACTGGAATAATTAACTGTAACAAGAGCTGTTTTCTGAATACGGATCACAGCTCTTGCTTTTCAGCGCGACAGATAATATCAACAGCAGAAATTTGGAGAGTGTATATGAGCGAGGATAATAGGAACAACCACACCGGGACAGACGAGATCGTTAAGTATCTTGAAGAGCTTATGCTTCGTGCCGAAGCCGAACCTGAAAAAACGGCATAAAATATACGACGGACAGATGCATCCGGATATCAGATACGTCTGAGAAAATCGGAAAGGATAGCGATAATGAGTATAAGAATGATATGTGAGACTTGCGGAGCGGAGCTTGATTTTTCAGCCGACGGGCTCAGCGGAAAATGCCCGTATTGCCGAAATACATATTACTTTAAAGAAGAAAAGGGCTAAGCACTTATCCTTGCACTTAACCGCGCGAGAGGGCATAGGCTTGCCTGCGATTTTCACGAGGCTAAAAAGGAATACAAGCTCGTCCTTGATAAATACCCGACCGATGCCGAGGCTCATTTCGGTATGCTTCTTTCAACGTACGGAATAGAATTTGTTGAGGGCAGAAGAACAGGCAAATACATCCCCACCTGCCACAGATTTGTCGATAAGGACGTTCTGACTAATGAAAACTACCTTTCGGCAATGGCAAACGCTTCCGATGAACAAAAGGAGAGCTATACCGCGGCGGCACAGAGAATATCCGTTTTGCAAAAAGGAATAAAAGCAAAGCTTGACAGCGAAGAGCCTTATGACGTATTCATTTCCTTTAAGTCCACAGACAGTGAGGCAAGAGCAACAGAGGATAGCGTTATAGCGCGTAACCTTTACGATGCGCTTACAAAGCGCGGTATAAAAACCTTCTTCTCCGAGGTAACGCTGCGAGATAGGATAGGTGACGAGTATGAGCCTATAATCTACCGTGCGCTTTATAGCTGTAAATTCTTTATCCTCGTTGCAACGAGCGAGGAATACGTAAACGCGCCTTGGGTCAAAAACGAATGGTCGAGATTTGAGGACAGAATAGTTGAAGAGGGACTTTCGGGTGCGTGTACAGCCGTTTTCCGCGGCATCAATCCCTACAATTTGCCCCGTGCATTCCAAAATCAGGGTATAGACGTAGAGAAGCATCCGTTCGATTATACTATCCTGCTTGCCGGCAGTCTTGAAAATAAGCTGCGCGGAGCAGCGAATTCGGCGGCACAAAATAATTCGTCCGAGGCAGATGAGCTTCGCAAAAGGCTTGCCGAAATGGAAAATATGATGCGAGGCTTTATGAATGCAGCCGCTACCGCGAGTGCTGCTCCCACAGACGATAAAAAGCAAGACGAAGCACATGATTTTGACAAAATATGTACCGTCAAAGATGGCGTTATAGTAAAGTGTAATGATAAAACCATCCGCAGCCTGACTATCCCCAATACGGTAATAGGAATTGCCACTATGGCATTCAGCGAATGTGAAAAGCTTACCGATATAACAATACCTAATTCGCTGCGAGCGATCAATGATTTTGCATTTTCGGGCTGTACATCTCTTGCCACAGTCATAATCCCCGACTCTGTAACGACCGTCGGAGCTTACGCATTTTCGAATTGCGAGGGCCTTGAGAGTCTGACTCTGTCAAATTCTCTTGCCGAGATAGGCGAATGTGGGTTTGCAGGCTGCGGAAAGCTGAAATCAATAAACATCCCCGCATCCGTGCTTAGTATAGGCAAAAAAGCATTTTCAAAATGCGAGAGTGTATATAAAAAGGAGAAGCTATGCAAAGAGTAAATAAATTCCGTACTCTGTGGCTTATATTCGGCATATCCTCGGCAGTATTGCTCGCCGTATTCATCCCATTGATAATTATTTTCGGGCTGAGGAGAGTATATTTGCCGATGGGCATTTTTGCCGCGCTGACACTGGGCTTGATATATTCTACGCTGCTGTGCTTTATAAGCTATTCCGAGCACAGAATTTACACACGCATAGTAGCCGCATTAACAAACGGCAAGGGGAAAATCGCCGATATAGCCGATACGTCGGGAATAAAAGCCGAGTACGTTTCACTGTATATATCAAAAGCTATGAAGAAAAAATATATAGTGGGATATAAGCTTTGTGACGATAAGCTTATCGCAGATAACAGTATAGAGGGTGCAAATTGATTTGGAGGTCAGCCTATGGCAGAGTTTGAAAGAGCAGAGTTTAAGCTCGTAAGTGAATACGCGCCGACGGGCGACCAGCCCGAAGCGATCCGCGCCCTTGTCAGGGGTATTGAGGCAGGTGAGCGAGCGCAAACGCTCGTCGGTGTTACAGGCTCGGGTAAGACCTTTACTATGGCAAACGTCATAAAAGAGGTAGGCAGACCGGCCCTCGTGCTCGCGCATAACAAAACTCTTGCAGCACAGCTTTGTACCGAGTTTCGCGCATTCTTTCCCGAAAATGCGGTGGAATACTTCGTTTCCTATTACGATTACTATCAGCCCGAGGCATATATCCCCGGCAAGGATATGTACATTGAAAAGGATGCAATGATAAACGATGAGATAGATATGCTTCGCCATAGCGCGACCTCCGCACTTTTTGAGCGGCGTGACGTTATCATAGTTGCCTCCGTCTCATGCATATATTCGCTTGGAGATCCTCTTGAATATCAGGATCTGCTTGTTTCCGTCCGTCCGGGAATGGAGCTATCTCGCGATGAGCTTTTGCACCGATTAGTCAGCATAAGCTATGAGCGCAATGACGTAAACTTCATAAGAAACAAATTCCGCGTCAGGGGAGACGTTGTTGAAATATTCCCCGCCTCAGCCAAGGAAGAGGCAATCCGTGTCGAGTTTTTCGGTGACGAGGTAGATAGAGTTTCTAAAATAAATACGGTCACGGGCGAGGTAAAGGAGCGTCTTTCGTACGCTGCGGTATTCCCCGCAACTCACTATGCCGTTTCGGATGAAAAGCGCGAGGCAGCCCTCGCGGAAATAGAAGCCGAGATGCGTGAGCGTGTCGAGTTCTTCAAATCTCAAAACAAGCTTATAGAAGCACAAAGGATAGAGGAAAGAACAAAGTACGATATAGAAATGCTGCGCGAGGTCGGCTTCTGCTCAGGTGTTGAAAATTATTCCCGTGTTCTCTCAGGCAGACCCGCAGGCTCAACCCCCTACACGCTGCTTGACTATCTTCCAAAGGATTACGTTCTCTTTGTAGACGAGTCTCACGTAACGCTGCCGCAGGTAAGAGGTATGAGCGGCGGAGATTTTGCAAGAAAGAAAAACCTTGTGGACTTCGGCTTCCGCCTGCCCTCGGCATTCGATAACAGACCTCTGTTCTTTGACGAGTTCCTTGAAAAGATAGGCCAGGTGATATTCGTTTCTGCCACACCGGGCGATTATGAAAAGGAAGAAAGCTCAAGTATGGTAGAGCAGCTGATAAGACCCACGGGTCTTGTCGATCCCGAGGTATTTGTTAGACCTATCGAGGGGCAGATAGACGATCTTATAGGAGAGATAAGAAAAACCACCGAGCGCGGTGAAAAGGTACTTGTAACAACCATGACAACGAAAATGGCTGAGGATCTTACAGAGTACCTCGGCACGCACGGTATCAAAGTAAAATATATACACCACAGAGTGGAAACCATAGAGCGTATGCAGATAATACGCGATCTGCGTGTCGGTGAATTTGACGTGCTTATAGGTATCAACCTTTTGCGTGAGGGGCTTGATATCCCCGAGGTATCGCTCGTTGCGATACTTGATGCGGACAAGGAGGGCTTCCTCAGGAGCGAGACCTCGCTTATTCAGACGATAGGCAGAAGCGCAAGAAACGTCAACGGACACGTTATCATGTATGCCGACAGCATAACGCGCTCCATGCGAGGCGCGATAGATGAAACAAACCGCCGTCGCAGGATACAAATGGCATATAATACCGAGCACGGAATAACGCCCGAGAGTGTCAAGAAAAAGATAATGGACGTTATCGAGATCGGCAAAAAGGTCAAGGATCTTGACGGTAAGGAGAAAAAGCTTACGCGCCCCGAGCGCGAGCGGCTTATAGAAAAGCTTACAGCCGAGATGAGGGAGGCAGCGAGAGCTCTTGAGTTTGAAAAAGCGGCATTCCTCAGAGACAGAATAAAGGATCTCAGAACAACAAAATAAAGTGGAAGAAAAAATGGCAAGAAATATAGTTATAAAAGGTGCTAAGGTCAACAACTTAAAAAACATAGACGTAACAATACCGAGAGATAAGCTCGTTATACTTACAGGCCTTTCGGGAAGCGGAAAATCCTCGCTTGCATTCGATACTCTTTATGCAGAGGGTCACAGACGCTTTGTTGAAAGTCTTTCGACTTATGCAAGAATGTTTCTCGGGCAAATGGATAAGCCTGAGGTAGACCTTATTGAGGGCTTGTCACCCTCAATATCCATAGATCAGAAAACCACCTCGAAAAACCCCCGTTCTACAGTCGGAACCGTTACCGAGATATACGACTATATAAGGCTTCTATACGCAAGGGTAGGTAAGCCTCATTGCCCGATTTGCGGCAAAGAGATAACGCAACAAACGCAGGATCAGATAGTCGATAAGATCCTTTCACTTCCCGAGGGGGAGAGGATCATGGTGCTTGCCCCTGTCGTAAAAGCGCAAAAGGGTATGCACGAAAAGGTTTTTCAGGATGCAAGAAAGAGCGGATTTGCCCGTGTCAGAGTGGACGGCAATATGTACGATCTTGACGAGGACATATCACTCGACAAAAATAAAAAGCATACCATAGACGTAATTGTGGACCGCTTGGTTATAAAAGCGGATGTTGTATCAAGACTCTCCGATTCCGTGGAAAGCGCATTAAAGATAGCGGGCGGCAGAGTTACGGTAGTAACCGTGCCGAGAGATGGCGAGGGAGTAGAGTATGAGTTTTCGCAGAAATACATGTGTGAGGAGCACGGTATAAGCTTTCCTGAGCTGGAGCCGCGAATGTTCTCATTCAACAATCCCATAGGAGCATGCCCCGAGTGCTCGGGGATAGGCAACATGCAAAGAATATCCGTAAGAAAGCTCATTCCTCATAAGGAGCTTTCACTGCGTGAGGGCGGCATCGCTGCTAATGGCTTTAAAACCATGACCGAGGATTCGTGGACAGGACCACTGCTTGCCGCAGTAGGCAAGGATTACGGCTTCACTCTCGATACCCCCATCGGGGAGTTTTCCGAAAAAGCGCTTGACGTGCTTATGTACGGCACAAGAGACGGAAAGAAATATGACGTAGTGCGTTATTTCGGAGGCGAGGGAAGACCGCAAAGCGCATCGTTTGACGGAATAGTGAACATTATAGAAAAGCGCATGCGTATGGCAGGCGGTGACTATTATCAGGAGTTTGTGGAAGAGGTCGCGTGCCCGAGATGCCGAGGCAGGAGACTGTCGGATATGGTGCTTGCAGTTACCGTCGGAGGGCTTAATATAGACGAGCTTTGCCGTCTGTCAGTCGGCAGAGCTATAGAGTTTATAGAAACTCTCACCTTTACCGAATCAGAGGAAAAAATAGCGAAAGAAATACTCAAGGAAATACGTTCGAGGCTCACGTTCTTGCAGAGTGTCGGTCTTGAATATCTTGACCTTGCAAGAACTGCGGGTACGCTTTCGGGCGGTGAGGCACAGAGAATAAGGCTTGCAACGCAGATAGGCTCATCACTGACAGGCGTGCTCTATATTCTTGACGAGCCGAGTATAGGCTTACATCAAAGAGATAACGGCAAGCTTATCGGTACGCTGAAAAATCTTCGCGACCTCGGTAACAGTGTTGTTGTTGTCGAGCATGACGAGGATACAATGCGTGAGTCGGATTTCATTGTCGATATAGGTCCCGGCGCGGGAATTCACGGCGGTGAAGTGGTTGCAACAGGCACTCCCGATGAGATCGCAAAATGCGAAAGATCTATCACGGGTGCCTACCTTTCGGGTAGAAAATGTATAGCAGTGCCCAAGGAACGCAGAACGGGTAACGGCAATTTTATAAGAATAATCGGTGCAGAGGAAAACAACCTCAAAAAAATAAACGTTGATATTCCTCTCGGATGCTTCATAGCTGTTACGGGGGTTTCGGGCAGCGGAAAATCCTCGCTGATAAATTCGGTTCTATATAAAACTCTTGCAAGGGATCTGAACCGTGCGATCACCTATCCCGGTAAGGTCGAAAAAATAGAGGGGCTTTCACACCTTGATAAGGTCATAGCTATAGACCAAAGCCCGATAGGAAGAACTCCGCGCTCAAATCCTGCAACCTATACGGGGCTTTTCACCGACATAAGAACGCTGTTTGCCAAAACTAAGGATGCCAAGGCGCGCGGCTTTGATGCGGGCAGATTTTCATTCAATATAAGAGGCGGCAGATGCGAGGCGTGTGAGGGTGACGGTGTTAAGTGTATCGAAATGAACTTCCTGCCGGACGTTTACGTTAAGTGCGACGTATGCCGAGGCAAACGCTACAACAGGGATACGCTTGAAATAAAATATAAAGGCAAGAGCATATACGACGTTCTTGAAATGTCGGTAGAGGAGGGAATAACCTTCTTCGACGGGCTCCCTCAGCTTCAGCGCAAGCTGCAAACGCTTTATGACGTTGGGCTCGGATACATCAAAATAGGTCAATCCTCAACAACTCTTTCGGGCGGTGAAGCGCAGCGTGTAAAGCTTGCTACAGAGCTTTCAAAGCGTTCAACGGGCAAGACCATATACATTCTTGACGAGCCGACCACAGGACTGCATACAGAGGACGTCTCAAAGCTTATAACTATTCTCCAACGCCTTGCCGATGGCGGAAACACGGTTATAACCATAGAGCATAACCTCGATCTTATAAAGACAGCGGACTATATCATAGATCTCGGCCCCGAGGGCGGTGAGGGCGGCGGAACTGTCGTTGCAAAGGGAACGCCTGAGCAGGTTGCCGCATGCGAAAACTCATACACGGGTCAGTTCTTAAAACAGAAGCTCGGAATTGTATGAGGTGGAATAATGTATTACAGTGCAATAAAAAAATCCGACATCGCGAACGGTGAGGGGATAAGGACCTCGCTGTTCGTCAGCGGATGCCGAAATAAGTGTAAGAATTGCTTCAATCCTGAAACGTGGAGTTTTACCTACGGTGAGCCCTTTGACGAGACGGTGGCCGAGGATATACTGAAAACCTTTCGCTCTCCCTTTGTCAGCGGCTTGACTGTGCTTGGCGGTGAGCCTATGGAGCCGGAAAATCAAAGAGCCCTCTTTCCTTTTATCCGCGAGTTCAAGCATCGTTACCCCGATAAAACGCTCTGGCTCTACACGGGAAACCTTTACGAGGAGCTGACGGCGGGAGTTGGAAATCACCCCAAATGCATAGAGGTCACAGAGGAGCTTTTGTCCTACGTGGATATTTTGGTTGATGGAAGGTTTGAGGAAGAAAAAAAGAGTCTCGGCATACGCTTCAGAGGCTCGACAAATCAGAGAATAATAGATATGAATAAAACAAGAGAGCGCGGCGAGGTCACGATATGGGAGGGCTGTCGGCTCGATAAGATCTTCAAAGGAGAAAATTCATGACACCTGTAAAAGTAAAAAAGCTTAATGAAAGAGCAAAGCTTCCGACGTACGGAACCGAATTTTCCGCAGGAGCCGATCTTTATGCTCTGCTGGACGAGCCCCTGACAATCGAGCCGCACAAAACCGTTATGATACATACAGGACTTGCTATGGAAATACCTGAAAATTATGCAGGTCTTATATTTGCGAGAAGCGGCTTGGCATCAAAAAAAGGACTCGCCCCTGCGAATAAGGTCGGAGTGGTTGACTCGGATTACAGAGGTGAGTTCATGGTAGCGCTTCATAATCATACGGACGAGGCAAGGTGTGTTGAGGACGGTGAGCGCATTGCTCAGCTTGTCATTGTGCCGTTCCTCAAAGCAGATTTCACTGTTTGCGATGAGCTGTCAGATACCGTACGCGGAGAGGGCGGCTTCGGCTCTACGGGAAAGAAATAAAGCACCGAAGGAGATATAAAAAATAGGGACGGACGCATTCAGACGAAGAATTTCGCTCTGAATACCCGGATCTCAATTAATGCAAAAGAGGGTGAGGCTGTCACATTTGGTAAGACCGAAAAAAGTCCGAAAGTAAACAAAAAGCTTAGGTTTACAAATAAAATATGAATTAGACAATAAAAGGTTGAAATCCTTCGGATTTCTTCATTTAATGGACTTTTTCTACCGCAGTTTTCGACGCTCACCGTACACGTGTACGCCTCTCGCCCCGAAGAATTGCGCTTCTTCCTAAAATCTGCCTAGTCTCCACGAAGGGGCTGTCTCAATTTGCATTTGAGACAGCCCCACCCCTCTTTTTTCGGGATTGTGCTAAGATGCGCCACCCCGTGACCGATTAAAAGAAATCCTTTGTAAAGTATATCTGCCCTTTGGGAATTGAAAATTCCTTACCGCGAAGATAGTCGAGAGCGGTCGGCACGTCGGAAAAAGCAAAGCGCAACCGATATGAGCAAAGAGCTTGGTATTTATACCCAAGTGTCTTGTCATTTTTGTTTATGCCGTACTTTCCGTCACCGACCAATGGGTGCCCTGCGTGAGCAAGATGCGCCCTTATCTGATGAGTTCTTCCCGTCATGAGCTCGACCTCCAGCAGTGCCGTGCCGATGCCTTTTGCAATAACGCGGTATTTTGTGATTATTTCCTTTGCGCCCCTCGGCGGATTTTTGTCAAAAACTCTTACAGTGTTGGTTTTTTCATCCTTTATAAGGTACCCATGTAGGGTTTTTTCTTTTTCCGAGGGAATTCCGTGTACTGCGGCAAGATAGAATTTCTCTATCTCGCGAAGCTTTATCTTTTCGTTCATCACTCGAAGTGCCTCCGCATTTTTTGCGGCTATCACTATACCCTGTGTGTTTCTGTCTATACGGTTGCAAAGTGCAGGTGCAAAGCTCTGCTCGTTTTCCGGTAAGTATTCCCCCTTGGCATAAAGATAACTCTGAATATAGGTGATAAGAGTGTTAGCACGGCTCACCTCATCCTCATGCACGGAAAGCCCCTGCGGCTTGTTTACAAGCAGGATGTTCTCGTCCTCATAAACGATATCAAGCTCCGCATTTATTCTTCCGAGCCTCTCACCGCTGACAACAGCCCCCTCGGAAAAATCATGCTTTCTTCCTTTTTTAAAAAATTCATCCGCGAGAAAGCACTGTACAGTGTCACCGATAACTAGCTTTTGCGAAGCCTCGGCACGTTTTCTGTTCACCTTGATCTTTTTGAGGCGTATTGATTTGTAGATCAGACTTATAGGCATGTCAAGCGCCTTGGTGATAAACTTATCGAGCCTTTGCCCCGCATCGTTTTTTTCTATGATAAGCTCGCGCATGATTACTTTATACCGAATATTCTGTCACCGGCATCACCGAGTCCGGGAACTATATACGCATTTTCGTTTAATTTTTCATCAAGAGCCGCTGCAAAAATATCAACGTCGGGATGCGCTTCCGTAACAGCTTTGACCCCCTCTGGTGCCGCAACAAGGCACATGAAAACTATATTCCCGGCACCGTGACTTTTGAGCATGGTAATAGCATCCTTTGCCGAGCCGCCCGTGGCAAGCATCGGATCTACAAGCACTGTAAGCCTGTCCCCAATATCCTTAGGCAGCTTGCAGTAGTATTCAACAGGCTCATGCGTTACCTCATCGCGGTAAAGACCGATGTGTCCTACTCTCGCAACAGGCACGAGCTTCAGAAGCCCATCAACCATACCTAGCCCTGCGCGCAGGATAGGAACTATAGCAAGCTTTTTGCCTGCAATGCGCTTTTGTGTGGTCTTGCAAATAGGTGTTTCTATCTCAACGTCCTCAAGCGGCAGATTTCTCGTTACCTCATATCCCATGAGCATTGCTATCTCATCGAGCAGAGTGCGGAAGTCCTTGGAGGAGGTTGATTTTTCTCTCATTATAGTCAGCTTGTGCTGTATCAGTGGATGATCTACAACATGAAATGTACTCATTTTCAAACCTCACGTACTTTTATAGCTTTATTATACCTCTTTTTTTCCTGCTTTTCAATATAGTCGGCCAATTTTTTCGATATTATTTGTGCATAATGGAGAAAATTTAATAAATAATGTTCTATTCTACCTTGAAAACAGATTGTTTATAGAGTATAATTATTATAAAAAACGAAAGGCGTGGATAAAGCTATGAAAAATCCCGAGCTTGTAGTTCTTGCTGCCGGAATGGGTTCAAGATACGGTGGACTGAAACAGATAGATCCCGTAGATGAAAGAGGCCACATTATAATCGATTATTCAATATACGATGCGATAAAGGCAGGCTTCCGTGACGTTACGTTTATTATAAAGAAAGAGATAGAGCAGGACTTTTGCGAGGTTATGAACAAGCACCTTGCAGGAAAGGGCGTGAACGTAAAATACGTTTATCAGGAGCTTGATAAGCTTCCCTCAGGCGTAAGCGTTCCCGAGGGGCGTAAAAAGCCGTGGGGAACAGCGCACGCTATTGCGTGCTGCCTGGGAACGGTGGATGCGCCCTTTGCCGTAATAAACGCGGATGACTATTACGGAGAAAATGCATTTGTCAAAATATACGAATTCCTCAAAAATACCGAAATCTTATGCCTAAAACTTTTAAAAAAGAATTTCGCACAGATGGTTGTACGGCACATATTCGTAAGCGTAAGTGTGGAAAGGATAGCTATACATACGACATTCGCTACCGTAGAAATGGCTATAATATTGTTGTTACCAACAAAAATCTGGAAATCGCCAAAAAACTTTTTATTGAAAAATTAAAAACGGCAGAACGCGTATGCAAATCAAGCTCCGATTGCAAAACCTTGGACGAATTCACTCTTTATTACTTTGAAAAATTCCGCAAACCAAAAGTTGCGGAACTTACTTATAAAAACGATTGGTATCGTTATAAAAAACAAATCCAACCCGTTTTCGGTAAAAAACAAATAAAAAATATTACCCCTAGCGATTGCCAAAACCTTATAGACAGTATTCTTGCAGAAGGAAAAGGCAAAACTGCTGACGAAATTTACAGTTTACTTTCT